>NZ_JBHYMS010000054.1:0-49685 GCF_042743185.1 Inquilinus sp. NPDC058860
ATGCTCCTCTCTCACCCCCGCGGGGTGGAGCAGCCCGGTAGCTCGTCAGGCTCATAACCTGAAGGTCACAGGTTCAAATCCTGTCCCCGCAACCAACGATCCTTGCACCAAGCCGTCCCCCAAAAGGGACGGCTTTTTGCTGTGCGCTGCAAAGCTCAGCATCGCCGCCAGGTCGCCCCGCAGCACGATCGACAGCGCGCCGTTCTCCGGCACCAGTGTGATCCGGTCGACCAGGCCGCGGACGATCGCCGCCGCCTCGGCCTTGGTCTCCTCCGCCTGCAGCTTCTCGTGCAGCGCCACGATCTGCTGCCGGAACACCTCCGCCAGGTTCGGATGCAGGAGGGGAGGCGGCTCGTTCGCCTCGGCGAGGCCGGCGGTCAACTCGGCCTTCCGCGCTTCGAGCGCCTCGATCTTCGCCTTGAGATGGCTGCCCGGCACACCGTCGAGAATCGCCTGCACGGCGCGGTCGAGATCGCGCTCGATCCGCTCGAGTTCCTTCCGCTGGGACACGAGCTCGGCCCGGCGATCCATCCGCAGCCGGTTCACCTCGCGAGTGAACTCCTCGCAGAACTCCCGGAACAACTCCGGCTCCATGAGGTGCGTGCGCAGGCCGTTGAGCACGGAGGCCTCCAGCGCATCGCGCCGGATATTGAGTCGGTTGTCGCAGGTGCCCTTGTTCCGGGCCGTGGCGCAGCCGAGCAGGTCCTTCGAGATCTTGGCGTATCCGCCGCCGCAGCAGCCGCACTTGACGAGGCCGGCGAACAGATGAGACGGCCGCCGGCGGTCGAGCATCGGATTGTCGTCCGTCTCCCCGGCCGGGCCGATCGCCATCGCCTGCTGACGCTGCTTCACCGTCTCCCACAACGCCTGGTCGACGATGCGCAGCTCCGGCACCTCTTGGGTCACCCACTCGGAGGGCGGATTGAGGCGCGACACGCGCTTGCCGGTCGACGGGTCCTTGACGTAGCGGAGCCGGTTCCAGACCAGCTTGCCGATGTAGAGCTCGTTGTTCAGGATCCCGGTGCCGCGCTTCGGATTGCCGTGGATCGTGCTCGGGCCCCACTCGCGGCCGAACGGGCCGGGCACCTTGTCCCGGTTGAGCTCCCAGGCGATGGTGCGCGACGACTTCCCGGCGGCATAGTCGCGGAAGATCCGGCGCACGACATTGGCCTCGGCCTCGTTGACCGCCCGGTCGCCGCGCGCCGGGGCGCCATCCGGCGCGAGCTGCCGGACCACGTCGTAGCCGTAGCAGAGTCCGCCGCCGGCCTTGCCTTCCTCGACCCGGCCGCGCAGGCCGCGCCGGGTCTTGTCCGCCAGATCCTTGAGGTAGAGCGCGCCCATCGTGCCCTTGAGGCCGATGTGCAGCTCGCTGACGTCGCCCTCCGCCAGAGTGACGATGCGGACCCCGGCGAACCGCATTCGCTTGTAAAGGCCGGCGATATCCTCCTGGTCGCGCGACAGCCGATCGAGCGACTCCGTCAGGATCAGGTCGAAGCGGCGCTTCAGCCCGTCGGCGATCAGTTCCTGTACGCCGGGCCGCAGCAGCGACGCCCCGGAGACCGCCCGGTCGGAATAGCTGTCCGCGATGGTCCAGCCCTGCCGCTCGGCGTGGGCCCGGCACAGCCGCAACTGGTCCTCGATCGAGGCGTCGCGCTGGTTGTCCGAGGAGTAGCGGGCATAGAGCGCGACACGAGTCATTCCGGATCCTCCTTCGCCTTCACCTGTTCTCATTGATGGTCCTGAGCTGCCGATATCCGAACCTGACGCGGTGTCCCTAGCTATCGCCCCGAGGCTTCTTCAGCCTCACCCCAGGGCCGCCGCCATTCTCGGGGATGAATTCGATCCCCGCCGCCTCCAGGGCTGCGCGGATCGCCTTGAGGGTTGATGCGTGCGCCGCCTGTCCAGCTTCGATGCGTGTCACCGTCGCCGGTGTCACCTGGGCTTCGCGGGCGAGATCGCGCACACCCCACTTCAACGCGGCACGGGCCATCCGGACCTGCTCGTCTGTTATCAAATTAGCACCTTGACATAATATCGATGGCTCGCCAAACTGCAACCACGACATCATTTAAGCACAGACCGAGCGGCCGGGCGAAGGGCTGCAACGCCCCCGCTTGGCCGAAATCAGCTTCGGAGCTGGGTTATGGCTGATTCCGACGACAGCACACATTTGTCCGCACTTAGCCGGCGAGCGCTGCTCGGCAGCGCTACGGTCGTCCCGCTCGGCGCGGCCCAGTCCCGAGACCTCAACGCGATCTCCGATCCCATTCTCGACCTCTGGCAGGAATGGCGGGCGGTCCATGCTGAGCTGGATGCCTGGCAGGACGACTGGCAGCGGAAGGAAGGCGTCCTGCTCCGTACCGTCGGCATGCCGCGCGTGCTCGTGCCGGTGCCGGGGCAGGCCGAGCCGGTCTCGGCCTGCGAGCCAGCCGAGATCGACGAGCTGCTGGAAGACGTGCCTGGGACGGAAGCCCTGCGCGAGAGGCTGCACCGCGAGTTCGCCGCGCACCGGCGCCGCTGGGAAATGGCCGCGGCCGCGATCGGCCTCGGCCCGGTGGAGGAGCGCATCAATGTCGCCTGGGATCGCTGGGAGGCCCTGACGGAAGGCGTGTGGCAGACGCCGGCCCGCAGTCTGGCCGGCATCGCCGCCAAGCTCTCCATGGTGCTCTCCATCGGCCAGTCGCGCTCCGACGACGAGGAGTTCCCGTGGCCGCCTCTGCGGTCCGTGCTCGCCGATCTCCGGCGCTTCGCGAATCTTCCACACGACCTCGAACGATGAGCATCGTAAAATGCGGTCAATCACGGGGGCGGAGATGGGCTGGGCACGCCGACTCCGCCCTCACGAAATCCCGAGCAGCCTGTCGGGCCAGCAAGCGGACCAGTTCGACCAGGTGAGGGTTGCACGCGGGCGAAGAGCGCGACGTCGACGCACCGGTCGTGTCCGCCGCCAGACGCGGCGCTTCGGCTCCCTTCCGCCGGCCTCGCGTCGGGATGGCGTTCTCGTCTTCTCGCGGGCTCCTCGGCATGGGTTGATCGTGCCTGCCGCCGAGAAGGCGGGGAAGGAAGAATATCGTTCAATATCATAGGTTTAGATCGCGAGAAGGCAAGCCATCGGCGAAAGCCGGCGAGTTCGGCGTGAGTTCGGACAGAGGAGCGTAGCAGAAAGACCAGCGGGCTTCGGCCCGCTGAGCAGGGATGCCGTTCGGGGATGGGCTACAGCTTCTCGACGGCCGCCGCCGCGGTCGAGGCGGGCAGGAACAGCCGATCCGGCCGCGACGGAAAAGGCCAGAACCCGAAGCTCTCATAGAACGACACGGCTTTCTCGTCCTTGGCGTCGACGACGATCGCGAACACGGCGAGCGTCCGGCCCGCCCCGAGGATTCGGCGGATGGCGTCGGCCAGCAGCAATTCCCCGATGCCGCGGCCGCGGACGCGCTCGTCCCGGGCCAGGCGACCGATCAGCGCGGCCGGGATCGCATCGTAGCGCGGCAGCTTGCGGGCGATCTCCTCCGGCAGGTCCGGCAGCGCCAGGGTGAAGGAGCTCAGGCTGTAGAAGCCGACGACGCCGATCTCGTCGTCGACGGCGACGAAGACGCGCGCCACGTTGCGCTTCTCGTCCTGGCCGGCCCGGCGCCGGAACCAGTCGTCGAGAGCCGGCTGGCCGCAGGAGAAGCGGCTTCGGTCGTGCCGGCTGCCGAGCGGCTCGATGACCAGGGCCAATGCTCAGCCCATCAGGTCGCGATGACGCCTCAGGGCGGCGACCAGCCTGTCGGCCGGCTCCGACGGATTGACCACGGCGTCGAGGAAGGCGTCCCGGTCGGCCGCGGTCAAGACCATGCGGTCATGCTCCTCGAGCACGCGGCGGGCACCTTCATAGGCAAGATCGCCGGCGGTCAAGCCGCTCACCGCCATGGCGCGCTGGATCAGCGCCTTGGCCGACGGGGCGACGCGCAGTTCGAGCCGCTCCTTCTTGCGCTCGCGTGGGGCAGTGGGGTGGTCTGCGGTGATGGGCATGGGGTCGATCCTCTCGCTCATAAATGTACGGTGATCTGCCGTGCGCTTCAAGGCCGGCTGATCGGGTCGCGGTCGGCCCACTTGCCTCCATGATCGCCCCGTCGCGGGCTCCTGACGCTGGCCGGCGCCGCCGCGGCGTCAAGCCCGGCCCGCACCGGACCGTGTTGGGCCTGACGCCGCGGTCTGATGTCGCCGGCCCTTCGCCTCCTCGCCCTCGATCGGAGGGCGATCGCAATGGAGGCAACCATGTCCCATCCCCTCATCACCGACGCGCAGCGCGTCGAGCTCCTCGCCAACGGCACCCGCACCGCGGCCGGCGAGACGATCGACCCATACCCCGTTGTGAAGCTCTTCACCCCGGACGCCGGCGCCACCTGGCTCCTCACCGAGCTCGATCCGGCCGATCCGGACCTCGCCTTTGGCCTCTGCGACCTCGGCTTTCCCGAGCTCGGTTCGGTCCGGCTCTCGGAGATCGCTGCCATCCGCGTTGCACTCGGGCTGCCGGTCGAACGCGACCTGTTCTTCCGGGCCGACCGGCCACTGAGCCGATACGCCGAGGAGGCGCAGCGTCTCGGCGTCATCCGAGCCTAGGTACCTTCGCGCCCTGCCTCCGGGCAGGGCGCTTTCTCATATCCGTAGTTCCGGATCTCAGGCCATGCGGCGAGCGGGACGGCACAATCCCCACAGTGGTCGCTGTTCGCACCGTCCCGCTCGGATCTATCCCCGACGGCGCGGGGTGGGCGTCGCTTGCCTGTAGGCCCGCCGCGCCGATCCGCAACGCGCTGCGCGCGTCCTCCACTCCGTTCCGGCCCTGAGGCTCATCCCGCGCGCCGCCGCGACCGCCCCGACCGGGTGCGGACCGCCTCCCTCGGCGGGCCTGCCGGCCGCTCTCCGCCGCCCACCCCGCCCGTGTCGGGGAAAGGCGCGGTGGCCTTGTCAAAGGAGAGCGACCATGACGACGATCATTCGAGACATCCCGCTGTCGAAGCTGGTGCCCTCGGCGCAGAACGTCCGCCGGACCCGGCGGGAGGCCGGGATCGAGGAGCTGGCGGCGAGCATCGCCGCGCACGGCCTGCTGCAGAGCCTGTCGGTCCGGCCGGTGCTGGACGGGGAGGGGGCCGAGACCGGCAAATTCGAGGTGATCGGCGGCGGCCGGCGCCTCGCCGCGCTCAAGCTGCTGGTCAAGCGCAAGCAGGCCCCGAAATCCGCCCCCGTGCCCTGCGTCATCGTCGAAGGCGAGGGCGAGGAACTGTCCCTGGCCGAGAACGTGGTGCGCGAGAGCCTGCATCCGGCCGACCAGTTCGAGGCCTTCAAGCGGCTCGCGGACGAGCACAGCTTCGGGGCGGAGGAGATCGCCGCCCGCTTCGGCGTGACGCCGCAGGTGGTCCGGCAGCGGCTGCGGCTCGGCACCGTCAGCCCGAAGCTGATGCAGGTCTATCGCGAGGGCGGGCTGACGCTGGACCAGTTGATGGCCTTCGGCGTGACCGAGGACCACGGACGCCAGGAGGACGCCTTCGCCCGCCTGTCCTGGAACCGGGAGCCCGGCTACATCCGGCGGATGCTGACCGAGGGGCATGTCTCGGCCCGCGACCGCCGGGCCGTCTTCGTCGGCGCCGCCGCCTACGAGGCGGCCGGCGGGACCATTGTCCGCGACCTGTTCACCGAGGACGGCGGCGGCTGGTTCGAGGATGCTACCCTGCTCGACCGGCTGGTGCTGGAGAAGCTGGAGCGGGTGGCGGAGGACGTCCGGGCCGAGGGCTGGAAATGGGTCGAGGTCTGCATCGACTATCCCTACGCCCACGGCCTGAGCCGGGCCTATCCGCTGCCGGCGGAACTGCCGCCCGAGGATCAGGCGAGGCTCGATACGCTCTCGGCAGAGTGGGACGAGTTGGCCCAGCAGTATGACGGGATCGACGATCTGCCGGAGGACATTGCGGCCCGCCTGGATGCGCTGAATGCCGAAATCGAGCGGCTGTCGGCGCAGCGGCATGCCTATGACCCGGACGCGATCGCGCGGGGCGGGGCCTATGTGGTGCTGGGCCATGACGGTGCTGTCCGGATCGAACGCGGCTTCGTCCGGCCTGAGGACGAGCCGGAGACGGAGAGCGCAGACCCCGCCGCCGAGAATGCGGACACGGGCGAAACGGATGGGGAGACTGTTACGGACGAGGATGAAGGCGACCACGACGAAAGCAAGCCGCTGTCGGACAGCCTCGTCCGGGACCTGATGGCCCACCGGACGCTGGGGCTGCGGATTGCTCTTGGCGAGAACCCGGACATAGCCCTACTCGCCGTCACGCACGCCGTGGCCGCGCGGACCTTCTTCCGGGGCGAGGACGACGGTTCCTGCCTCGACATTCGCCCGAACTCGGCGTTCCTGGGCGGGCATGCGGACGGCATCGGGGACACCGCGGCGGCGCAGAAACTCGGTGAACGCCACGCCTCCTGGGCCGCGCAGATGCCGGCTGATGTGGCCGGCCTGTGGGATTTTGTCGTCGGCCTCGACCACGACAGCCGGATGGCCCTGTTCGCCCATTGCGCGGCGCTGACCGTGTTCGCGGTGAGGATCCCCTGGGATCCGCGGCCGAAGACGCTGGCGATGGCGGATGCGCTGGCCCAAGTGCTGGCCCTCGATATGACGGCGTATTGGTCGCCGACAGCGCGGAGCTACTTCGGCCGAGTCACGAAGGCGCACATCCTCGCCGCCGTGCGCGAGGGCGTTTCGGACGAAGCGGCCGATCAGATGGTCGGCATGAAGAAGCAGGAGATGGCCGAGGCCGCGGAGCAGCTTGTGGCTGGGACGGGCTGGCTGCCGGCGCTGCTCCGGACGCCAGAGGCGGTGTCGAACGGGAGCGTCGGCCCGGCCGATGGTGAACAATACGCTCATGCTGCTGAATAGAAGCATTTACTGGGGCCGCCGAGCGGCCCCATCCTTTTTTCAGCCATGCACCTCGCGTTCGGACGCGCGCTCGAATACGGACGCAAGGGGCCGGATCGTCCCCGTTGCCGACATCTGAAAGCGTGCCGATCTCTCTGAAGCGGACGCTTCGGGCGATCCAGCCGCACCCGAAAGCGGACCTTCGACGGTACGGCAGATCTGCGCCCCGATCGCAGTATCTCTATTCTCCCGAGATCCGCCGACCTTTGCCCACGGCCGCCTTAATGGAGTCCACTGCCGAAAGTCTCCGCGATAGAGTACATCGGACATAGCGAGCTTTTGGGCATTCGACATGGCCCGAGTCTCTTAACGGACACGCTGAAGCGGGAGTATGGACAATCTATCGACCGCGCAGCGAAGCGCTCAGATGGCGCGGATTCGCAGCGAAAACACTCGCCCCGAACTCGTAGTGCGGCGGCTGTTGCATGCCATGGGCTTTCGCTTTCGACTACACCGCCGAGACCTTCCTGGAAATCCCGATCTAGTGCTGCCGCGATTTCGGACAGCCGTCTTCGTCAACGGCTGCTTTTGGCACAATCATGACTGCGCCCGCGGCGCGCGCGAGCCACGCCAAAACGCCGAATATTGGCGGGCCAAGCGACGGCGCAACTCGGAACGAGACGAGCGCAACTATGCGTGTCTCGTCGAGGCAGGCTGGCAGGTCGTCGTGATCTGGGAATGCGAGCTTAGGGATCCCAAGAGTCTGCGCCACCGGTTCGGACAGCTTCTGGATCGAGCCAATTTACGACGTAGATCCAATGTGGATTGCGATTGACGCGCCACCTCGCCGGGGCGGGCGGCGAGGTGGCGTGCACCTCGATGTCGTCTCCGCTGAGCTTGCAGGATCACGGCCCAGCATAATAGAATCACCGCCTGTGCCGAGAGGGTGGCGCGTTTCATGGTGCATTCTTGTGAAATATTTAACTTGGAGTGTGCCTTTCTGGGATTTAAATTTAAAGTTGCCGATTGGGGAGCAGGATGATAGTACAGTCAGCGTCAACTAAAGTGATGCCTCTCACGATAGAAGCCCAAGAGAAAATTCGCTATTAAGCTGAATGGATTTAGCTAGCATCCGTACGGAGAGCAATTAGCTTTCCGCAGCGGGAATCGGGGGCCCGCCGCTTGGGGAAGAAGTTCACTTTCTACGAGTTTTTTGCGGGCGCTGGCATGGCGAGAGCGGGTCTCAGCGGCGGCTGGGAATGCCTGTTCGCTAATGACAGCGATCTGCAAAAGCAGCAGCTCTATCTGGAGAATTGGGCCGGCGTGGACATTGATCCGCGGGACGTCGCGCTCGTGCGCGCTGACGACCTCAAGGGAGCGGCCGATCTGGCGTGGGCCTCCTTCCCTTGTCAGGATCTGTCTCAGGCTGGCTCAAAGCTCGGAGTCGGTCGTGGCGGCGAGGCAGTCGCAACAAGGTCGGGCGCGCTCTGGCCTTTCCTTGGCATCATCGGCGCTCTTGCAGTGCAAAGCCGGCAACCGACCCTGCTCGTGCTCGAGAACGTGGTCGGGCTCCTCAACTCGAATGGGGGCTCCGATTTCCAGGCGATCTGCTCTGCCCTCAGCGACATTGGTTATGCCTTTGGGGCGGTGGTCGTCGATGCGTCCTATTTCGTTCCGCAATCTCGGCCTCGCGTCTTCGTCATCGCCTTGCGTCGCGACGTTCCCGTCCCGAGCGCGCTACGGTGCGAAATCCCCTGCAGTCCGTGGCATACAAAGATCCTTTTGAGAGCACGGAGGGAGCTTCCGGCTGCGGATGCAGACAACTGGGTTTGGTGGAATCTGGGGCCGGCCCCCGGAACCCGAAACAAGGAGCTCCACCAACTAATCGACATTGGCGACGGCGCCGACTGGAACACCAACGCTGAAACCGAGCGGTTCACGAGAATGATGTCGCCAAGCCAGCTGGCCCGGCTGGCCGATGCGCGCGCGGCTGGTCGCACGGTGATCGGGAGTCTCTATCTCAGGATGCGGCCGGGACCAGATCAAAAGAATGTGCAAAGGGCCGAAATCGCATTTGGCGACACCCTCGGATGTCTGCGAACCCCGCGCGGCGGAGCATCGAGACCGCGCATCATCGTGGTCGATGGCGAGCGCGTCCGAACGCGGCTGCTCTCGACACGCGAGGCCGCTTCGCTGATGGGACTGGACGAGGATTTTGCCCTTCCTCCGCTCTATTACGATGCATTTAAGCTGATAGGGGACGGCGTCGTTCCAGCAGTAGTCCGCTTCCTTGCAGCACGGCTGCTAGAGCCTCTTGCAGCGCACGGTCGCGCGTTCGCCAGGGCGATCCCATTTTCGAGAGCTGCCGGATGAGCGCGGCCCTGCAGCACACGACTCGAATCCCGACGACGTTGCAGGGGTGGGAAACGCTTCTCACCGCCGTTCTGCTTCACTCAGACGCCGACGGCGATGCCAATCCGATCCGCTCGTTCGAGATCACGCCGGAGACTCTCGCCCTGGCCTGTGGCCTCAGCTCTGATCACGCGGAGGACGCCGAGATGGCATTTCGGCAGGCGCTCCTCGCGGACCGACATCTGATACGCGGCCTCTCCCACGGGCCCTGGCGGCCGCCATCGCGCACCTTGCCGAACTGCATGGCGCCCTTGGCGCTAAGTCTCCTCGTTGACAGCTTGCTCGACGGTGAATACCGGGACCATGGGCAGTATCGCGCGAAGCTCCGGCAGTGGCTCGGCGTGAGCAACAGCTTCACCGTCCTGCGTGGCATCGCTCTGATGTGGGAAGAACTTGTCGCGTGGCTCGATCGGCGTATCGATGAAGGGCAACCGTTCCGACGCCTTCTGCTGCCGACGATTCCGGCTGCTTGGACGCACATCGGATACACCCGGTACCTCTCCTTTCCCACCAGACGCGACCTGCTCTTTCTGCGCAAGCTGATCGAGCGCAATCCGAAGTCCTCCAACGACCCGACCGCGCTCGTCAGGTTGCTGGACCCAATCATCCGCTCGCCATCGATATCGTTTGGGCTGAAGGGCGCCTTCGATGATTTCAGAACGGCATTGAGGTCAGGCGCCGCGTCGGTCGATCATCGGTTTTGGCGACTGGTCGCGCGCGCCCGAACTACTGCGGGCATCGTCAGTGCGCCACTGGTCGATCTGCGGATGGAGTTCGACGAGGATGGCGCGCGCAGCTACTGGATGAAGGCGGCCGGGTCGTCTGGAGTATCGCTCGCGTCAGACATCGGTAGCGCCGCTGTGTCGCCGACGGTTCTCGAAAGCCCGAATCTTGGGCCCTCGGTTCGCCGGGGCGTCCTCTTTTTTAGGTCCAGTGGGTTGGCCAGCTGGTCGGCGGCTGGCGAGCCTCCATCGGGTCTTGGGCCGTTCCACCTCGCAATCGCCGATCGACATGAGCGCATGGCGGCCGGAACGAACCGGAGGTTCGAGCGCTCCGGCTCTTGGCACGTGACCAGCGAGCCTGTCGCAGCTGGCAGCATCTCGGACGTCCTTAAAAGACTGGGCATCGGCAACGCGCGGGAGAGCGTGCGTACAGTCGGCCTCGTTGACGGCGTGCACGTCGGCAAGGCCTGGCTGGGTCTCCCGCGTTTCCTGCCTCGCATCGACGGCGCGGTCGGCGTGATTGACATCAGGGCGACCGCCGCCAACGGGACGCCCCCCCTTTCCTGCGTCGCGGGCGAGCTGAGGGCGGAAGGGTCGGCCGAGGGCGAGTTTGCGTTCAGCGACACGGTGACGGGGTGGTCGCAGCGGGCGACCTTTGTGCCGATGGCCGATGTGCACGCCGAAATGAGCGGCGCCAGCTATGCGCTGCCCCAACTGGAGGAGTGGCGGCTGGGCAAGTCGCAGGCGGTGCCGAGCTCAGCTCCGCTCAATCCCGTCTGGGACGACCACGCATACGCGTGCCAGGACGTGCTCGAGGCGCTTTACGCGTCGTCAAGGAGCGGCATTGCCGAAGGGGATGCGATCGAGCTCATCGGCCGCGCTGCCCCACGACACAGCTGGGATTTCCTTCGCACGCTCCAGGAATCGACCTTTCTAGACGCTCGTCCGCGGCTGCGGTGGCGCGGACATGTCTTCACCCTCGGTCGCCAGACCCTGACCCAAGTGCTCGCCGGCGCCCTTCCCTCGATCGTTGTTTCCGGCGCGGTGACGGCGCGGCTGGAGATGGATTTCCGCCGCGCAGTCGAGCTTCAGGGTGGACGCGCCTTTCGGCGACTGGTCGAGGACTCGATGGCTCCGCCCCTGTTGGGCGCCGTGGGCATCAATCCAGCAACCCTTTCCGTGGCGCTGGGATGGCCAGTCGTCAAAGCGACTGTATGTCTCGACGGCGTCGTCGCCAATCGGCTGCGCGAGACGAAGGTCGTTGGCGAGACGTACCAGGTCGCGTCGGCATGGGACTGGTCGACTGGACGGTTCCAGATTGGCGCGCGGGGCGACGGGCCCGTTTCGCTGGTCAGGCTCGTGCATCCGGGCGGACGCGACCACGACCTCTACCGGGTGGTCGGGGCGCAGCGCCGCACGTTCACCTCCCGCCACGCCGCAATCGTCGACGCCCACGCCCAGGCCAAACGACCGCTCTTCAGACATGATGACGGGACGATCCGCCGTCTTGCCGCCGAAGGCTCGTTGCCGATCGAGATCGCGCGGGTCCTGCGTCTCCGAATGCTTCAGAACGGAGGCGCATCGTCCGATGGTTGGAAGTACGCTCTATCCGCACGCGATGGCCAGTGGCTGGGCGGGCTGCTTCCGGACTTAATCGCTGGCTTGGCACCGGCGGCGGCAATCGATCCAATGCAGAACTACTTGCGTGGAAGGGGTGCCCGGCGCCCGGTCTGGGTTGATGGAGGCATCTCGGCATGAAGGCCGGTGTGGACCTGGCTAGCTCGGTGCCGACGTCGTCGGATTCATGGCTATTCGTCGGTCGGTTCGTACGACGCCAGGGCCAGTATGGGACCGTCGCCGTCGTCGGTCGCATCGATGGTGCGGGCGTTGAGGCGCTCGACGATGCAAAGCGACTGTTCCCGCGTGACGGACTTGTCGAAACCCACGGGCTCACCCATCACAAGGGGCTCGCCGCCGGCGATTGGGTCGAGTTCGACGTCGCCAGGAACACTCGCCCTGGCGCGCCGGAGTACAAGGTCGCGCACCTGCGCCGGTTGCCGCGCTACGCTGTACTGCCAGAGGCGTCCTTTTCCAGCTACCGCGTGCTGCTGACGAGCGAGGGCTGGCACGGCGACCGGCGTCCAGGGGTATGGGCGCTGCGCGTTTCCGGCGACAAGGTGCTGATCGTCGAGCTCGAGGCCGGGAAAGACCGCGCCCTGCGCATTCCTCGGACGGCGGCCAACGCCATTCGGTGGTGCCGCTATCACGAAGAGGCCGTGGTTCGCCTGCAGGCGGGATCTGCGGCAGAGATGGTGTTCACGGCCGATTTGAACAAGGCGGATGGCCGGTTCGACTGGTCAGATGAGGCTGACCACGTCGCGCGCGTGATCCGGGCGCTGTCCGACGCCAATGATCCCCGGGTCGAGGACATCATCACTTGGCTCGATCTGCACCACGAGGAGGGCACGGGTCGGGTCTTCGCCGCGACAGTCGATCACGAGGCCGCTGAGGCGGCCCTTCGCTCGGGCGAGCTCGCCGATAGACTTCGTGCGGACAGGTCGCTCATGAAGGCGTACCTCGACGCAGCTCTTCAGGACGACGCTGTCCGGGACGCGGTGGCCGCATATGCCCGCGAGGGGCATGGGGAAGAGCGCGCTCGGCTGCGCGAAGAACTCCTGCGGGAACTGGCTGTTGAGAAGGAGCGTACGTCGGCGGAGCTCGCCACAGAGATGGAGCGGCTTCGGGCCGATGCCGAAGAGCGGCTTCAGCGCGAGATAGCCGAGCTCGGCGATGCGCAGCAGAAGGACGTAGAAACGCGCCAGCACGCGGCTGAGGAAGCGCTTTCTGTTCGGATTGAGGAGCTGGACCGCGAATTCGGCGATCGCAGGGCGATGCTCCAGGAGCAGCTTGCCCAAGTGGAGGCGAACATCGCCTCGACGAGATCCGCCGCGCAGGCCGCCGAGGCAGAACTCGCTCAGGTGCGGTCGGACGCCGACGCCGAGCGAGCGAGGCTGCGCGATACCATTGCCGAGATCGACCGCTGGCTTGCAATCTCGGACAGGCTGGGCCCGCCGAACGCTTCGGCCTCAGCGCAGGTTGCCAATAGGGCGCTTCGCGCCGGAGTCGGGCGCATCTTCCCCGAAAGGGCGAAAGTCAGCGTCGGAGTCAAGGGGCAGCTTATCAGCCAGCAGGTTCTGCTTACCGACGCAGGCAAGGATTTGTTCCGACGGCTGGCCGTCCTACTGCTCTCAGGCGAGCTTCCCATCATCTTCGGTCCCGAAGCTGTCGATCTCCTCCGTCTCGCTGAAGCGCTCCTTTCCCCCGGCCGTTTTGCCGCGATCGAGGCCGATCCGACCCTCATCTCGATTGACGACCTCTGGGCGCGACCTGGTTCAGGCGCGCCGACGCTCATGGCGTCTGCGGCGGCCGCGGCCGGTGCCGGAGGTGCGGTCTTGGTCGCCATCAAGGGGATCGAGCGCTCGGGCGCGAGGTTCTGGGTGCCGGCGCTGGCCGACGTCCTCCGCGGAGGCGGGCTTCCGCGCGGACTACTCGTGTGCTGTGTCGTGAACGATCGCGACCACGACGAGATCGCGGCGCTGCCCAAGGGTTCGCCGCTTATCAAGGTTGAGGGAGTCTTCACCAAGGGCGGCCATTCCTTCGCGCCGACGCTTCTGAGCGCCCCGCAGCTCGACCTTTCGGCGCTCGATCCCGGACCGATGCCAGAGGACCTATCGCCCGCCGGTCCGGTTCTGTTCGAGCTCGGTTTCGAACCCGATCTCGGACTGGCGATGAGGGCGGCGCGCATGTTCGTCGAGGCGAAGGCTCTGCTCGGTGAAGAGGCCGAAGCGAAGCGCGTCGTGATCGCTCACATGCGGTCGATAGCCGGACAGGCCGGCTAACGAGATTACTCCGGGGGGATCGATGCTGGACCCGATCGGCGGCTTCAACCGCATCAAAGATTTCTTCATCTCGTATGTCGAAACCAGTTTCCGCATCGCCGACGCGGGAGTCGCCTCCGAGCGGCGTCGACTGCTTGAGACAACGAACGTTTTCGCGACGGCATCGTTCGTAGAGCCCGTTCTGAGATACCGGACCCACGAGCTGCGTCTCGAGCAGATGGTGGGCGTCGCAGGCAGCCCGATCGACTCCCTCCCTCATGACGTTCAGGTCGCCTTCGCCGGGCTCGCTCTGTCCGGCCTGTTCGACGGCGTCGACGCCCCCGGCGAGGTGAAGCGTGCCGGCCGATACGCGCCCTACAAGCATCAGGTGGAGATGCTTGAGCGCGGCATTCGTCCAGGTTCGCCGGGGATCGTCACCTCGGGCACCGGCTCGGGCAAGACCGAGAGCTTCATGCTGCCGATCCTCGCCGCGCTCACGAGGGAGGCGGTCGGATGGGCGAAGCCCAGGCCCGGCTACCTTGAGGACCAATGGTGGGCGAAACCGAGGAGCAAGTGGATCCCCCAGCGCCAGGGCGAGAACCGCCCCGCGGCGCTGCGCGCCCTCGTCCTCTACCCGATGAACGCGCTGGTCGAAGATCAGATGGTGCGTCTGCGCCGCACGCTCGATTCCGATGAAGCGCGGTCGGTGATGGACGACCGCTTCAAGGGCAACCGAATCTTCTTCGGCCAGTACACCTCGTCGACCCCGGTGACCGGCTACGAGGATCATCCGCGGCTGCGGGAGCATGAGCCCGAGAAGAAGCGCCGAGCGCGCCATGGACGGGAGTTACGTGCGGAGCTGAAGAAATTCGCGTCCGACCAGGCGGCGGCGCGTGCGCACGACGAGGCGGAGCGCGAGAAGGCGGAGCAGTTGGGCAACACACCGCCCGACAAGACTCGCTTCATTTTTCCGTCCCTCGACGGAGGCGAGATGCTGTCGCGGTGGGACATGCAGGCCACTCCCCCCGATTTGCTGGTGACCAACGCCTCCATGCTCGGCGCGATGCTCTCCCGGGAAGTTGAGGAGCCGATCTTCGAGACTACGAGGAAGTGGCTCCGGGAGAACGACGACGCCTACTTCTACTTGGTCTTCGACGAGCTCCACCTGATCCGCGGTTCTGCCGGCACCGAGGTGTCGTTCCTGGTCAAGTCGCTCATCCAGCGGCTGGGGCTCGATATTCCTGCCCACCGTCACAAGCTCCGCATCCTGGCGTCGTCAGCATCGCTTCCGATGGAGGGCGAGCCTGGCGTTCAGTCGAGGAAATATCTGCGCGACCTCTTTGCGCCGTTCGGCACTAGCAAGGCACCCGACGATCCCGGATCGGTGGAATCCGACTTCTGGTCCACATGCGTCGTGAGAGGCGAGCCGGAGATCCCCGAGTGGGACGGGCGTGCGGTCGACGCTGAACCTTTCATCAACCTAGTCGAGGCGGCGCGGGCCGGCGGCACGGGGTTCGTTGCAAAGGTGACGCCGTCAGGTGAGCTGAACACGGCCATCGGCGTTGTGGCGGCGGCGTTGGATGTCAACGAGGTCGGCGACGACCGCGTCGCTCGCGTCGCCGAAGCCGCCGCCGCGCTTCTAACCAGCGCGTGCAGGGAAGGTGCGAGTGTCCGCGCCACAAGCATCAAAGATCTGGGAATCCGCCTGTTCGGCGGCGGCGAGAGAGCCGAGGTCGCGGTTCAAGGGCTGATGCTGGCGCGCGCGCTTCCGGAGAGCCGGCAGTGGAAGGCGCGGGTAGCGCAGGGTACCCCTTCATTCAGGATTCACGCTTTCGTGCGCAACATAGAGGGATTGTTCGGCGCGCCGGTGATAGAGGGCGGCAAGGTCAGATTTGTCGATCTGAGTGTCGAGCGCGGCCTGTCGCACGGACAGCCGGCCCAAGGCGAAGTCCGGGGCCGACGGCTGTTCGAGCTGCTCTACTGCGAGGCGTGCGGGGATTTGCTCCTCGGCGGTCAGCGAGGACGCCGCCTGGGGGCGAGCAGCTCCACAGAGCTGCTGCCGTCCACTGCCGAGCTCGAGAACCTGCCCGAACGAGCGGCCGCCGAGTACTATGACAAGATGTCCTTCGAGCAGTTTGCGGTGTTCTGGCCGAGCCGCGACGAGCCGTTGCGCGACGGCAGAGACTGGGACGAGTGGGAGCCGGCGCATCTTGATCCGGCTTCGGGTGTCGTCGCGCTAGGCGACGACGTTCCGGACGGACGGATCGGAGGGCGGCTCTACAACCAGTCCACCACGGCATCATCGAACGGTCGCCGTACGGCCCAGCCCTTCTGCTGTCCCAAGTGCGGCACAGACTACTCGAATAGATTGCCGACGGCGCGGTCGCGGTCTCCGATTCGAGCGTTCCGGACTGGTGTCAGCAAGGCGTCCCAACTGGTCGCCACCGAACTTTTCGAGCTGCTTCACGCCGTGGGCGCAGAGGCGAAGAGCATCGTCTTCTCCGACAGCCGTCAGGATGCCGCCAACCAGTCGCTCGAGATCGAGCGGCTGCACCTGCGCGACCTGCGTCGCGAGATCCTGGTCACGGTCGCTCGCGAATACATACGGCGAGCGCAGGCCGCGAAGGTCGATCCGGTGGTCGCGATGGCGAAGGCCCTGGAACTGCACAAGGCAGGCGATCAGGAAGGCTTCAAGAAGGCGATCGCCGCAATTAACGGCCAGACGAACGATGCCCAGGTCTCGGTCGAGACCAGGAAGGTCCAGCTCAACCGGCTCTTCGACTACAAGGATACGTCGGCCGGCGTCGGCGCGCTGATCGCCGAATACGTCAACCTCGGTATCCATCCCTTCGACGAGGTGGGCCGGAAGCCCTACAAGGGCCGGCCTTGGTACCAGGCCTTCCAGAAGGCCGGCGACCTGGTCAGCTACGCGCCTTGGCTCAACGATACGCAACAGAAGGAGCTGGGTATTGCGATCGAGAACGAGCTGATGGAGTTGGTCGACGACGTCATCTTCGCCAACACCTTCTTCGCGCTGGAGGAGACGGGGCTCGCCTATCCCTCGATTAGCCGCGAGGCCGGCGAGGCAGTCGACCGCCTCGATGCATGGCTGCGCGTGTTCGCCAGCGCAACCCGCGTCCAGGAGAACAAATACTTCAGTGACACCCGCGTGACCGAGTGGGACAATGCGTCGAAGGTGCCGCTTTCCAACCGAGTCCGGCGCTTCGCCAATGCCATCCACGGAGACGACGCACTCGCCGAACTCGGCGAGGTGCTCGACGCCTTCGAAAAGCTGGGCCACGTCAATGGCATTGTGCGGGTCGGCAAAGTGTTCCTGAGGATTGCCGCGGCGGGCGATCCCTACTGGCGCTGCAAGTTCTGCGAGCGCGTCCACCTCCACCGCGGCGTGGGCAACTGCACACGCTGCTACAAGCCCCTGCCCAAGGAGCGCAGCGGCGTGGTCGACGAGCTATGGGAGGCTAACTTCCTCGGCCGGCGGATCGTGCGCGGGCAGGAGGACGGGGTCGCCCGTTTCCGCCTGCGCTGCGAGGAGCTGACCGGCCAGACGGACGACTTCTCCGACAGGCTCCGCAAGTTCAAAGGCATATTCGTCGACAGCCTGGGCGAGGTCGCGCGCCTTGCCCGCGAGATCGACTTGCTTTCTGTCACGACGACCATGGAGGTCGGCATCGACATCGGCTCGCTGCAGACCGTCTACCAGGCAAATATGCCTCCGCAGCGTTTCAACTACCAACAGCGCGTTGGCCGTGCGGGTCGTCGCGGCCAGGCGTTCTCGATGGTCATCACCTTCTGTCGCGGGCGCAGCCACGATGCGTACTACTACGCCCATCCCGCCGCGATTACCGGCGATCCGCCGCCGCCCCCCTTTCTGGCCACCGGACACGACCCGATTCCCGAACGACTGCTAACGAAGGTATGGCTGCGCGCCGCGTTTCAGCGGGTTCGCGACGTCGTTGTTGACGAGGGAGGGACGTATCCGGGCGACCTGCTCGTCCCGCCGGATGTCCACGGTGAATTCGTGCCGACCGACGAATATTACGATGATCCCTTAGGATACGGCTGGCGTGGCCGGCTCCATGTGGCGCTGGAGGAGACGATCACTCAGCGCGATGCGTTCATTGACGCCGCGTGCATCGATGCAGATCAACGCGAGCGTCTGCGGTCGAAGGCCACCGTCGACAACTTATTGGAGGCGATCGAGCGGCAGCACGGCTTCAAACCGACCAATCCCCGGGGTCTCGCCCAGTTCCTGGCCGAGCGGGGGCTTCTGCCGATGTACGGCATGCCGACTCGCGTGCGCCAACTCTACTTGGGGCTGAGGGCCGAATCCGACGAGCAGGATGCCGACTACGCCTGGTCGACGATGGATCGCGACCTGGACACTGCGGTGTTCGAGTTCGCGCCCGGCGCCGTGCTGACGAAGGACAAGCAGCGCCACAGGGTCATCGGCTTTTCCGGAACCCTCGCCCCGCCCGAGAGGCGCGGCAAGGACATCGTGCTCCAGAGCCTCTCCGGCTGGGTCGAATCGGAGCACCAGGTGGCGCTCTGTCCGGCCTGCGGCTCCGCGCGTTACAGCTTGAGTCGGCCGGAGAGTCCGCATCCCTGCGAGGATTGCGGTGCCGACATCGAGCCGGGCGAGTTCCGGGACTATGTCACGCCAGCGGCGTTTAGGACCGATTTCCACCCGGCTGAAACCGACCTTGATACCGTCGGCCGCATGGCTGTGCGTACGGTCGCGACGGTTCTTCACGAGGGAGAGGCGGTCGCGGTGGGCGGTCTCCGCGTGCGGCGCGGCGCCGGCGTGACGATCATGCAGCTCAACGACGGTCCTGATGGCGACAGCGGTATGCCGCTGCGGTTCACCATCCGCGAGGCGGAGGATGGCCAAATCCGCGTTCCCCGCATGCCGGCCACCTCGCTCGCGTCTTCGCAGGCCATCGACAGCGGCGAACTCGGCCGGTCGTCCGGCCGGTGGACCGTCGACCCCGGCAGCGAGCGGACGTTCGGCCTCATCGCGAAGAAGGAGACGGACGCACTCTATCTGGAGCTGCTGGACTTCGACGAGCGGTTGACTCTCAACTGCGTCGCCAGAAAAGGCGAACACAGCCATCTTCCGACGCGCTCCGCTGCGATCAGCGCGACCCAGATTCTCGTGCAGAAGGCGGCGCTCGATCTCGATGTCGCGTCCGACGAATTCGAGGCGCTCGAGCCGCGCCTGCGCGACGGCAATCCGATGCTCCAGATGGCGGATTCGCTGATCAACGGGTCGGGTCTGTGCCGGCGCCTCGGCGACGACCGTAGCGACGGCACGCCCCACATCCTCTTTTTGATCAACGAAATCCTCGGCGACGAGAGTAAGTGGCCACTAGTCGACTTCCTCAAGAAAAACTTCGAGGAGGATCATTCCGCTCGCTGCCAGACTTCCTGCTATCGGTGCATTCAGCGCTATGGCAACCGGTCCTACCACGGCCTGCTCGACTGGAGGCTGGGCCTTGCCTACCTGCGAACGCTAGTGACCCCGGGATACAGCGCTGGCCTCGACGTGAAGGATCGGAACTTCCCCGAAACTCTCGGATGGCATGAGCGGGCGCGCGCGCTCGCGGAGTCGGTCGCGGGCATGCGGCCGAATTCGCTGATCGCCGAAGTGAACCAGGCATCAGGGCTACCCTCCCTACGGGAGAGGCAGGCCGGAGGAAACACGTTCCTGATCGTGCACCCGCTGTGGAGGACGGATGGTGAGTTCGGAACCGCGCTGAGCGGTGGAGCCGCGGTTAGGTTCCTCGACACCTTCAATCTGGAGCGGCGGCCCCTGCGTGCCGTCGAGCTTGCATTGGCGGATTGAGGGATCTCATCTCCATTGACTTCGTGCCGTCGGCGGAGCGAGAGAAACAGCAGAATGTCAGCTACAACTGGAACACTAGCGTGATGAAATTTGACTATATAACACGCCAGAATATCCACTATTCTCGCTATCATGAGACTCGTAATCTTTTCTTTCAAAGCCTATGCGCTGCGGAGCAACACTGGTTTTTCGTCCAAGGGCATGATGCGTATGTCCACGAGCTATATATTCCGGCTCTATCATCTCTGCTCAATGGTCTTGAAGCCAGCCTTCGTGTCACGCTGCACCTTTTAAATCAAGTTCCGCAAGAACAAGATCTAAGGGATATTTCTCCATATCGTGTCCTGAGTAACAAGCTGATCTTACAGGCCCAGGAGGCTGGCCTTCCGGTGAAATATCTCGCCTTCAATGAGGAGATGGATTTCTTCGAGAATCTCAAAACCGAGAAACCGAACAGAGTCGACGTCGGGATCGTCCGACTGCGCAATAATATCTGTCATGGGAACGTGATGGATTTTGTTAATGTGGACCTCGGGCCGGAGAGTTCGTTCTTCTCGCCTGAAATGCTGAAAACCGTGACGGAAAAAGTCCTCGCCATCAGCGCGGATTGGTGTGAAGCACTTGGTCAATTCCGGAGGAGGCATGGCTTCAGGCACTACGATGCGCCGGATGATCGGCAGGTGAAGAGGGACCTTGCGCTCTACGACTACATGTACCCTGGCGACACTGGCGAGGGTAATTCATGAAGTAGGCGGCGGCGATAACCAAAATTGTCTGGCCCGGATCGAGTTTGTTGACCCGGAGTGCGTGCTCTGCCGCTACCGACCCTGGGGATCAATCGAGACCCAGGCCTAGCCAAGCTAGGCTGGCTGAGGAGAGCGATGAATGGCCTGCCCGGACGATCTCTGGTTTCGGGACGCTGAGGCAACGACCGCCGAGGGTCGCGTCCGGTGGTGTCCGCTTCGTAGAGCCGCCTGGGACGGCCGGTTTGGGGGCGCCCTGACCGGACCGGGACGATTGGAAGCGTTGGAGTTCTGCGCGTTCGGTCAATGTCGGTGTCGGGGTGAGGCGTGCTGACCGCATATGGCGCAACGAGGACGGCTTGGTCGTAATGCGAATTCGCTCATTGGCATGAGGGGCGCTGCTGTTTTGATGGACGATACCCTGCTGTGAGGCCAGACATGGCCCTCAATCCGGCATTGGATCGGCTCCATGCGGCGATCGCCGACCAGCGCCGGCAGGCCGACGAGTGGCGCAAGCCGAGCGCGCTGATCACCCTCGAAGCTGTTCGGGCGCTCGACGATCTGTTCTGCCGCGAGCTGTTCGAGGAGGGGCGCCGTGCACCGGCCGACGCCGAGGCCTTTCGGACAATCCTGACCTGGGGCGGCAACCAGGCTCTGCAGCGCGTACTGCCCACGGTGCTCGAGACCCGACCACATCGCTTCCTCGCCAGCTCGTCGAACTCAGCCGCGAAGATGGACGATTTCCTGTTCGAATGCGCCGCCTTGCAACTGGGTGAACGGTACGCGGCGTGGTTGCGCGACGGCTTGGTCCAGGGGCGTGTCCGAACCTTCCCGAAGCCAGACGAACCGGGCAACTTCGACGTCATCGAGCTGACGAACGTGCAGGGGCGCGCGCACGACGAGGAAATTGGCCGCAATGGCCTGCGGTGGGCGAGCGCGCGGACCGCGGCCGTCCGCTCGGCGGACGAGCGGCGCCTCCGGGAGCGGCACCGCAAGCTCTATCGCGAACTGTCGGATCGGGTGTTCGCAGTTGACGATTGGACCATCGGCTACCGGTCGACGCCGAACATCGACGCCTACTTTGCAGAGTGGGCCCGCCTCTACGTGGAGCGGTTCTACGCCCAGGATCTACTTGGCGCCGACGATCGCATTGGCGGGCGACCGTTCTCCGCCTACATGGCCGTCCTGACGGTCTTATCGGCGCGGGCTCACAAGCATCTTGCGTTTGCACAGATCCTTCTGCGCAAGAGGCCCGAGCTGTCGCTGCGCAACCTGCTTACCGGCGTGACCGGCTACGACCGTCTGGTGAAGGCCGTGGCCGGCCTCTTGGACGCGGATGAGCGGGACGTAGCGGAGATCTTGGAGACCTTGACCCTTGGGCCGGAGAACGCTGCGGTTCATTTCTCGGAGACCGGCACCTGCTGGGCGCCTCTGGTGCGCACGACGGAGGATTCCATCCTGCTGCCGATCTACGGGCTCGACATCAATCCGATCCTGTTTCTGCTGACGGATCTCAGGAGCCGGTACTCCAGCGACTGGGCGGTGATGGCGAATCGCCGCGAAGGGCGTTGGATCCG
Organism: Inquilinus sp. NPDC058860; assembly: GCF_042743185.1. Classification (NCBI taxonomy): domain Bacteria; kingdom Pseudomonadati; phylum Pseudomonadota; class Alphaproteobacteria; order Rhodospirillales; family Rhodospirillaceae; genus Inquilinus; species Inquilinus sp. NPDC058860. The sequence goes on from NZ_JBHYMS010000054.1 coordinate 22,088, forward strand.
GGAGCTAGCCAAGCAGTTCAATTCGCCGCGGTGGGCCTTCAACGACAAGAACCTCAAGCTGAAGCATGACGGCAAGGACGTGACCGACATCGACTTCGCGGTGTTCGATCGTAGGGATGGCGACCTCGCGCTGATGCAGCTCAAATGGCAGCAGCCCATTGGCACCGACGAGCGCCAGCGGCGCAACGCGGGATCCAATCTGACCGGTGAGTGCAATACGTGGATCGAGCGCGTGACGGGATGGATCGCGATCTACGGGCTGGAGGAGCTTGTGCGCCGATTGGGTTTCTCGCCGACGCCCGCGCCGCGGCTCCGCCTCGTCGTCTTGGGGCGCTATCATGCGCACTTCACCGGCTCGGGCGTTCGCGATGGCCGAGCGGACTGGTTCGATTGGCAGCACGTCCGCCGAGCGCGTCTTGAAGGGCCTCGTCGCTCGCTCGCACAACTCCTCAATGCAGTCGCCCGCGAGACCGCGGCGTCCGCCGCGTCTGCCCAGAAGGAATCCAAGATGCTGCCGATCGGAGACGCTGGAGTAATCTTGAACCCTGATCGGATGCCGGATGGGTAGGCAGCGCACCATATCCTGACTCACTCATCTGGGACGAACTGTTGTCCGGAGACGTTGCAGATGGAGACAGGAAAGCAGATGGGGAGCGGCTGTCCGAGTGCGAGGCTGGATGATTGCTTCGAGTCGGTGCGGCCATGACCGCTTCAAGGACCCGGCTGCGATGCCGGTCTTGGGCGCCCTGATACAGCTCAAACGACCGAAAGCGCCGAGATCCCGAGGGTTTGATGAGTGTCCGCTGTCGGGGCGCATGGTGGATGGCCGGAAATGGCGCACCGGAGCCTGTCGGTCGGTTCCTCCCCGGAACCGGCCAGCAGGGGAGCCTCCGGCATGAGTTCGTCGCCATCCTGCCTGGTCTGTTCGCCTTCACCCGCAACCGGCGCCGTCAGGCGCCTCCGTGAACGGACGGAGTGACTTCCGCCGTGCCCTCCATCTGCACCGCGCGCACGGCGTCCAGCGCCACCAGCGCGGCGGCAACCTTGGACCGCGCCTCCTCGATGTCGGCCATGACGAGGCAATCGTTCCGCTGGATCGCCGCCAGGAAGGCCGCGAGTACGGCAGGCGAGTTCGCCGCCAATCCCAGGAAGTGATCGCCGGAAGGGGCCCGGTCGCCTGCGAACCAGTTCTTCACGGTTCGCTCGTTCGCGCCTGTCCAAAGCGCCACCGTCTTGATCGACGACGACTGACCCCGAAGCGAGGCCCGCAACGCTGTCGAAACCAGCTTGGCGAATGACGGTTTTCGTGGCTTCCGGCCGTGCCAGTTTGGAAAGACATTGCCCGAATCTGGAAAGGACATTCCATCACCTCCACGCTTTAGTGCTGAGCGAGCGGGCCGGCAATCGACGATACCGAGGTTGGAGCGTCAACGCGTGAGCAAGGGTCGAGGTCCTTTGCAATCGGCGAGGACTGGTGAAGACCGGTCCACTCGTGCTGTTGCCTACGTGCGGATGTCGACTGACCACCAGCGCTATTCCACCGAGAACCAGCTCGACACCATCCGAAGGTTCGCCGAGGCACGGGACATCGAGGTCGTCCGCGTCTACGAGGATGCCGGGAAGAGCGGTCTTAACCTGGAGGGGCGGGACGCCTTCCAACGGTTACTCTCTGACGTCGAACGGAGCGCGGCCGACTTCGGCACGATCCTCGTCTACGACGTGAGCCGCTGGGGCCGCTTCCAAAACGCCGACCACGGCGCTCACCTGGAGTTTCTGTGTTACCGCGCGGACATTGTCGTCCACTATTGCGCAGAGCAGTTCGAGAACGATGGCAGCATCGGTTCCAATCTGCTGAAGACCGTGAAAAGGGTTATGGCCGGTGAGTACAGCCGCGAACTCTCGGTCAAGGTCTTCGCCGGCCAGTGCCGCCTCGTCGAGAAGGGGTTCCGGCAAGGTGGGATGGCCGGTTACGGGCTGCGGCGGCTCCTCGTTGACGAGAACGGCGAGCCGAAGGCCGAGCTCTCGATCGGCGAGCGCAAGAGCCTCCAGACCGATCGCGTGATCCTGGTTCCCGGACCGCCCGAGGAGGTCGAGACCGTCCGGCGCATCTATCGTCTCTTCGTCGAGCAGGGCGTCCAAGAGGCCGAGATCGCGGCCCGACTGAATCGGGACGGCGTGCTCACCGACCTTGGACGACCATGGACGCGCGGCACCGTCCATCAGGTCCTGACGAACCCCAAATACATCGGCGACAACGTCTTTAACCGTGTCTCCTTCAAGCTGAAGATGCGCCGCGTCGTGAACGCTCCGGAGCACTGGGTTCGTGCCCGCGGCGTCTTCGCCGCCATCGTCGAGGCCGCCACCTTCGAGCGCGCCGCCTGGATCGTGGAGGAGCGCAGCCGGAAGCTGACCAGCGCCGAGCTCCTCGATCTGCTGAGGTCGCTACTCTTGGAGCAGGGCTCGCTCTCCAGCCTCGTCATCGACGAGCGCGAGGACATGCCGTCGAGCAGTGTCTACCGCAGCCGCTTCGGCAGCCTACTTCGTGCCTACCATCTCGTCGGCTACAGCCCGCGGCGAGACTATCGCTACATCGAGATCAACCGGCGCCTGCGCACGATGCATCCCGACGTCGTTGACATGGTGGTGGACGGCCTACGGGCCGCCGGCGGCGAAGTCGGCATCGATCCCGACACCGGTCTGCTCGACGTCAACGGCGAGTTCGCCGCCTCCGTGGTCGTCGCACGCTGCGGCGAGACGCAAGGAGGCTCGCCGCGTTGGCGCATCCGACTCGACACCGGCCTGGCGCCCGACATTACGATCGCCGTGCGCATGGATCGCGACAACGTCTCCCCGCTTGATTACTACCTGCTCCCGCGGCTCGACATGACCAGGCCGAACCTGCGGCTCGCGGAGAGCAACGGCCTGTCGCTGGACGGCTATCGCTTCGAGACCTTGGATTTCCTTTTCTCCCTGGCGGCCCGAGCTCGGTTCGAGGAGGCAGCATGATCCAAACGACGAACACGCGCGTGCAGATGATCCCGATCGACCGGATCGTCGTCCTGAACCCGCGCGTCCGGAGCCGGCGAAAGTTCATGGATGTGGTCGAGAGCATCCGGGCGGTCGGCCTGAAGCGCCCAATCCGGGTCAATACTATGATCGGCCCCGACGGCCAGCGATCCTACGGCCTCGCCTGTGGCCAAGGTCGGATCGAGGCCTTCCGCGAGCTTGGACGAACCGAGATCCCCGCCATCGTGACGGAGGCGTCTGAGGAGGAGTGCCTGATCATGAGCTTGGTGGAGAACTGCGCCCGAAGGCAGCACCGCTCCATCGACCTTCTGCAGGACGTCGCGACTCTGCGCAAGCGCGGCTACTCTGACCGGCAGATCGCCGAGAAGATCGGCACCACGCCCGAATGGGTGAGCATGATGGCGCTGCTGATCGAGAAAGGCGAGCAACGCCTCATCGAGGCGGTCGACGCCGGCACCATCCCCATCTCGGTGGCGATCGAGATCGCCCGCGCCGACGACGAGACGATCCAGCACATGCTCGCCGAAGCCTATACGAAGGGAAAGATCACGGGCCCTCGGCTCATCAAGATGCGACGCCTGATTGAGCAGCGGACCCGGCGCGGCAAGCATGTCTCCACGAACGCATTCGGCAAGAAGCTGACGCGGGCGAGGACTTCCGAGGCCTTCGTCCGAATCTTCCAGCAGGAAGCCGACAGGCAACGCCTGCTCGTCAAGAAGGCGGAGGTCACGCAGACCCGGCTCCTCTTCGTCGTCGAGGCGCTCAAGAACCTGCGGACCGATGAGAACTTCGTCACGCTGCTCCGGGCCGAGAAGCTGGATACCATGCCGAAGGACCTGGAGATGCGCATCTTGGGAGGGGCGGCATGAGCGAGACCGAAACCTCCGCCCGGGTCGCCTTCGAGGCCGATTGCGTCACCGTGCCGATCGCGGCGCTCCTGCCCGTCCGCCCTCCGAGGACGTCGGTCAAGGCCAGCCATAAGTATCAGCAGATCCGCGCCTCGGTGATCGAGATCGGATTGGTCGAGCCACCCGCCGTTGCCAGGATCGCCGGAAACCCGGACAACTTCCTGCTGCTCGACGGCCATGTCCGCGTGGAGATCCTAAAGGACCTCGGTAGGACCGAGGTCGAATGCCTAGTCTCGACCGACGACGAGGCATTCACCTTCAACAAGCGGATCAGCCGCCTCTCGGCCGTCCAGGAGCATGCCATGATCCTGAAGGCCATCGCTCGCGGGGTCTCCAACGAGAAGATCGCTCGCGCGCTCAGCCTCCACGTCAACAGCGTGAAGCGGAAGGCGAACCTCCTCGACGGCATCAGCCATGAAGTCGTTTCGATGCTGAAGGACACGATGTGCCCGATGGCGGTGTTCGAGATCCTCAAGCGGATGAAGCCCCTGCGGCAGCTCGAGGCGACGGAGCTGATGATCGCGGCGAACAACTACACGGCAGCCTACGCCACCGCGCTTCTCGCTGGCACGCCGTCCAACGAACTCGCCGGCGAGAAGAAATCGAAGAAGGTGCGCGGCGTCACGCCGGAGGCGATGGCCAGGATGGAGAAGGAGCTCGCTCGGCTCCAAGAATCGATGGCCGAGGTCCAGGAGACCTACGGCAAGGAGCATCTCCAGCTGACGGTCGTGAAGGGTTATCTCGCCAAGCTACTCGGCAATCCACGCGTCGTGCGCTACCTTCTCCAGCACCGACCTGAATATCTTGAGCAGTTCCAGGCCATTGCGGACGCTGCTTCCTTTGCTGACCAGGCCGCGTGATTCGTATTCGCGCCGCTCGCGTGGATTGCGGGCTGACGACGACGCGCGGCCGAGGCGTTGGTAGAGCGTAACCGTCCGGTGTGGCTTTCAACTACCCACAATCAGCGGCGAGCGTGGCGCCACCGGTGATCCGGTGTTCGAGCAACAGCACGGCCGCAATGGCCGCGAGTAGAAGCGCGATCACCTTGTAGAGGGTTTCCGAGCGCAATCGCGTCACCCAGCCCGCTCCGAACCAAGCCCCGAGAAGGCTGCCGGCGAGGAGATTGACGACGACCGGCCAGTGATGGAGCACTTCGTCGACCGGAACCGCCCTCGTCCTGAACAGCAGCGCTGAGGCCACGACGACAAGGCTCATGGCCTTGTTGAGGATGACCGCCTCCAGCGCGACAAAACGGAACAGGCCGATCAGCAGCGGCAGCCGAAACTCGGCGCCGCCGAGTCCGATCAGCCCACCGAGCGTCCCGATCGTCGCTCCTCCGAAGAAGGCGGCAGGGAGACTGCGGTGAGTGGCTGCAGGCTGAAGCGTGTCCATGCGATGTAGTTAGCTGGACATAACGCTTCGGGACAAGCCTACTCAGATAGCAGCACAGAGCCGCCCGCGGTCACGTCCGGTTCGGGGAGCCGGTTGCAACGACCGGTTTCGAGGATCCGTATAGGGTTGGCCTAGCCGCGGAACTCCGGGAATCGTGCGGGTTCGAGCAACGTCCCGTTTCGGGGCGCCGACCCGATGTCTCTTTGCGCGATCGAGACGTCCCAGCTCGGCGTGGAATGGACGAATGGGGCGGCGGTGCTCGCGAGATGCAGCTTGTCGCCGGGTATCACGACACCGGCAGGGTCTGACGCTGGTCGGGGAGAAAATCCACTTGAGCTCTTCTGGAGCTTGGAAGGCTCAAAGAAAGCCCCGCACCCAGCCCAACTCGCCCATCGCCTGCCAGACCGCGCCGGCGGCGATGGCGAGCAGACCGGCGGAAGCCGTCAGGGCGACGCAGAGCAGGATCCCGTCCTCCTCCAGGTAGGAGATGGCGAGCAGGGCGATCGCCACAGCAGGCGGGATGTTGCTCAAGGGAACCGGTGTCAGCAGCAGCACGCCGAGCATCAGCACCACAAGGCCGACCCCGCGCTTGGTCGTCTCGAACGGTGTCGGCCAGCGCGGATGGATGAAGCTCTCGACGGCGCGCAGCATCGGCACGGCACTGCTTAGGATGCGCGCCAGGCCCTGGGTCCGTATGCTGCGCTCGGCAACGCGCCGAGGGAAGGCCGGGCCGGCATGGCCCAGCATCATCTGCACCGCCAGGATGGCAAGCAGCGGGGCGACGATGGCGGACACGCCCGGCATTGCCCCGAGCAGCGCCAGGAGCAACATGACCATGCCGAAGGAACGATTCCCCAGCTTGTCCACCAGCCAGCCCAGGGTCACGCGTTCGGAAGCGGCGTCGCGCAGCAAGCCGTCGAGCAGGGCGGAGGTCGGGATTCGGACCGTCATCTCGCCGGCAGGATAGCCGAAGGCTCTCTTGTCGGCAGTCAATCTCGGCTGGTCCTCAGGGCCGGGACTTCGGCGTCGCCACCGGCGGGCCGCCAAGCGACGGGTCTTCGCCCTGCGACGGGGGCTCGGCCCAGCGGTCAGGACGCGGTGATGGCCGTTGATCCGGCACGAGGGTCTTGCCGCCTCGGCTCGCGAATGAGGCCGGACGCAGCGCTGCCCCACTGCTCGCCATCGGCGCCAGCGCTGCCTAACAGGCGACGGTGGGCTTTGGACCCTCCTTTCGATCCCGCGCCCCAACCCGGCTGGTGAGTTGGCTGCGGCATCGGCGGAAAGACGAAGGCCGCGCCTGGGCGGTAAGACCAGCTAGTGACCGATTGGCCTCTCGTCTCACGACCATCATCCTCTCGTTTCGCCAACTTCGAATCCTACATTGGTACGAAAAGACAGGAGCCTGTATGACAGAGCGTCGTGAACTTTATCGCAGCCAGAACGGTGACGCGTGGTTCCTCGGACGCGAGCCGACCAATGGACATGCTTTCATCATCCATCAGCCCAACGCCCCCTCTGGTGGCCGTTTGTCCCATGTTGAGCTGGGTGAGTTCCTCCGCAGCGGTAGGGGGCCGGAGCATCAGGCATTGCTACGCCTGATTGGGACATTGGTCGAGGTGCCGCCATATGCCTGAGGTTCAAGGGCGTGCCCGCTGCTCTCGTACACATGAGGCTCGACGGCCGCGTATCAGGCTGGTTCTCTCCTGAGACTGGCCTTTTGTCCGCGCACCATCGCGATCGGTCATGTCCGCTTCGTAGAGACAGCTGTGACGGCCGCTTTCGGGCCCGCTCTGATGCTCAAGCCGAAGAGAGGGAGCGGGTTCCGCGGATCCGAGCGACGTCCGGTCTAGAGAGGGCAGCGCGGCGGCCGGATATGGCGCGTCCAGGTCGTGCCAAGGCGGCAGGGAAGGGTGGAGAAGCGGAAGTCGTGACCGAGGCTGCCGGATGGCCGCTTCCAAGGAAGCGGGCGTTTCGGTCGCGGTGCCGACGCCAGGTATGTGACGGATATCGCGCGCCGGAGGGGATGTCGCGCGTCGCACACGCGAAAAGCCCGGACGCTCTCCCAGGAAGCTCTCCCGGGTGCATCTGGGCTTTGGTGTTACGCTCGATTCACATGAAGCCTCCAAGGACCCTCGGAGATGGTGGATACGACCGGTAGAGTTCAGATCGAGCCGGCCGGTGTAATGGCAGGAAAGTCCTTCTCGGGATCGAACACGTTATTGAAGAAGTTCGTCAGGGAGTACATGGCCACCAGCGCGACGATCTCCATGACATTCGCATCCGTGTGGCCGGCATCGCGGACGGCTTTCAGATCGGCGTCACCGACATGGCCTCGAGTCTCGATGACCTTGCGCGCAAACTGGACGGCGGCGTCCCGCTTCGGGTCGCGGGCATGGCCCTTCCGGGCGAGGATGACTTCATCGGCCGGCAGCTTGGCCATATGCTCGGCCGTGAAGCTGTGAACCGTCAGACAGTAGTTGCAGCCATTCACCTCGGAGACAGCGAGGCCGATGCTGTCACGCGTCTTCACGTCGAGCGCCTTGCTCAAGGAGCCGAGCAGGTTGGCCCATGAATTGAACGCGATCGGGCTCTGCGCAAAGGTCGCCATCATATTCGGGGTGAACCCGATGTTCCTGGTGAACGCATCGAGAGTCGGCTTCGAATCGGCCGGCACCTGTTCCGGCTTGAGAGCCGCGGCTCTTGCCATCATATTCTCCGCAAGTTTCTGATTTTACAGGAAATTATACGAGATCCAGCACTTCGGCCACCGGACGGCGCGGCTTCTGCGGCCAGTTTCCCGGACGCTCCGCCCCGACGGACAGCAGCATGACCGGCACTTCGTCCTCGGCCAGTCCGAACTCGCGGGCCACCGCTTCGGCATCGAAGCCGATCATCGGCGTCGAACCCAGGCCCAGCGAGCGGGCCGCATAGATCATCGCCGTCGCGCCCATGGCGCCGGAGCGTACGGCCTCGTCCCGCTGGCGTTGCGGGTAGTTCAAATACAGACCGCGTGCAGGGATTTCCCATTCCGGCACCATCGTTGCCGGCATGATCCCCGCTTCCACCAGCGGTGCCAGGCGCTTCGGTATCACGCGGGAATCGGCCAACTGGCCACAGATGATGAAGGTGACGGCCGCTTCGGTGATGGGAGGCTGATTCCAGGCGATCGGCCTCAGCCGGGCCTTCGCTTCGGGCGTGCGGACGGCGATGAAGCGCCAGTTCTGCAGGTGGAAGGATGTCGGCGCGGTGGTGCCGATCCGCACCAGCTCGCGGATCTGGTCGTCGCTCAAGGTGGCGGCAGGGTCGTAGTACTTGGCGGCGCTGCGGCTCAAAATACAGTCGATGACGGCGTTGGTCATAGTGTGTCCGTTGGTCATGGTGACTTCTATGGGTCAAGGGATTGAAGTGAAAGAGCGGTCTCCCCCTCTCTCTCTTCTGCAAAGGCTGCTGGAATGGAGCCTGTTCGACATCTCATGCCAGGAGCCATGGGTCGCTTCCCGGGTTGCCCGGGCGCGTCCAATCGGGCGCAGCCGGCCATTCCGGACGGCCGCATGCATCGATAGGCGCGTGTCGCTTAGGGACGGACGCGAATGATCGTCTTCCCCGAGCGTCGCTCGGTCGGGTTGAAGGCTGCGACGGCATCGTCGAGGGTCGAGACGGTGCCGATATGCGTTCGCAGTCGCCCGTCCCGCACCCGCTGGACGATTTCACCCAGTTGGGCACGATCGGATTCGACAACGAAATCGATCGCCAGGCCGTCGGCGGGCCGCGCCTCTACCGGTCCGACGATGGACACCAGCGTTCCCCCGGCTCGGATCAGGCCTGCCGACCGCTTCCCGATGTCGCCGCCGATGACATCGAACACCAGATCGATCGCGCCGACGTCTTCCAGGACGTCGTTGTCGAGGTCGACGAACTCCTGCGCGCCGAAGTCGAGCGCCATCCGACGGTCGGCCGCTCGTCCGGTGCCGATGACGTGGGCGCCGGCCTCCCGTGCCAGTTGGGCCACCATCGACCCGACTGCGCCGGCCGAGCCGTGAATGAGGACGCTCTGCCCCGCCTGAAGGCGGCCGTGCTCGAACAATCCCTGCCACGCGGTCAGGCCCGAGATCGGCAGGCTCGCGCCCACCGTGAAGTCGACGTCGCCCGGCAGGGCAGCGAGGTTGCGTGCCTCGATCGCGACATACTCCGCCAGGGTCCCGTCGCGATACCAGTCAGCGAGGCCAAACACCCGCTGTCCCACCGACAGTCCCGTCGTGCCGTAGCCGAGAGCCGTGACCACTCCGGCCAGCTCGTGCCCGGGGATCGACGGTGTCCGGTCACGGTCGAGGCGATCGGCCCAGGTCGAGGGCCACGCTAGCTCGGTCGGGACAAATCCCGACGCATGAACCTCAACGACGACGTCGTTGATCGCCGCCTGCGGTTCGGGCCGCTCGGCCAGCTTCATCCCGGCCGTTCCCGCCGCCTGGTCCGTCACAACGATTGCCTTCATCGTCCACCTGCCTGTGTGCGGTAGCGCGTCGTCTTCCGAATCTTGAAGCCACGCTGCCACCGGTGCCGGCGCGATGAAACCCGCGTCCGGCGTCCCTGGACGAGCGGACACATATTCTGGAATCCGGAGCTGGCAAGCGCCGAGGATTAGTGTGCCAGGCGTGCGCGAACCCTGCTCAAGGGCGGGAAGGAACTCGGTTGGGTCGCAGCGCGGCGCTTGGCTCAAGCGCCCTTATCGGCCTCGCCGGTCTTCGCGCTCTGCCGGTACTCGCTGGGATCGACTTTGTAGGCTTTGCGGAATGCCCGCACGAAGCTTGAGCGGCTTTCGTAGCCGGCGTTGTAGGCCACGACGTCGACCGGGGCCGACGTCGTCGTGAGGTCGCGGGCCGCCTGCCGCATCCTGAGGTCCCGCAGGACGGCCATCGGCGCACGGCCGAAGATCTCCGAGAACCGCGCCATGAACGCCGACCGGCTCAGACCCGCGCTCTGCGCCAGGCTCTGAACCGTATGGGCGGCCCCGGGACGCGCCACCATGTCGGCGAAGGCCCGCGTGATCTGCCGGTCCGCCAGAATCGAAAACCGATCGGTCCAGCTGCGCGACGACTTCATCGACCGCCTCACCAGGGCGACGATGACCTGCTTCAGCAGGGACGCCGTCATGGCGCCCATGCCGATTTCCTGCGCGCAAAGCTCCTCGATCGCTTCGCGAAGCTTCAGGTCGATCTTGTCTGTCGGCTCGAACTTCTCGACCACGGGCTCCCGCAATTCGCGAAACAACCCGACGGATTGTCCGAAGGATGCATTGAAGAAGCCGCAGATCTGGATGATTTCGGGCTGCTCGGCCGGCATTCCGATGCGCAACACGCCGTCATGCTGCTTCCAGCAATCGCGGGAGATGAGCCTCTTCGGGCCGTCGGCTCCATCGACTTCGATCGCGAACGGCATGTTCGGAGGCTTGATGATGAGCAGATGGGGCTCAAGCGGCACCAAAGGTCCATTGCCGATCGAGATTCGTCCCCTGCCGCTGACTGTGTAGTGGATTGCCGGCGCGTCGATCGTCCCCATCTCGGCGCGATGGCCCGATGGAATCAGCATCTCGGTGAGCGCGATGACATCGATTTCAAGCGCCCGCATGAGGCTGTTGAGGTCGGAGGTAGAGAGCTTCGAGGCAGAGGCGGCGATCATCGAATCGGGCCGCTCCCCCTGTCCGCCTCCGGCCCGCGATTTGGCCGTGCTTTGCATAGCGACCTACTTACAAGATCAATCCGTGAATCCGCCAGGCGGATGATGCCTTGATCCTTGAACTGGATTTTGGGGCACGCCGAAAGGACTTTGCGCTGCTGCCTTCCGGATAGATATGGAGACTGATCTGCGGGAAACAGTCGCCGCTGTGGTGGTTTCGGGCTTCAGGGGTGGATCATCGGGAGTGTCCGCTTCAGAAGGCAGAAGGGCTGGCGATCGTCCACGGAGAGCCGTGGTCGGTCACGTCCGGTCGGAGCAGGCCGATACGGTGTCCGGTTCCAGGGGCCTTCTAAGGCGCCTAGTTGGCGAGAAAGGACCGATCCCGGCCAGCTTTGCCTGCGTCCGGTTTGGGTCGCGTCCGGTCATGTCCGCTTCATAGAGCCGGTTGTGACGGCCGGTCTTGAGCGCGGTCTGAGACCCGGGGTGATCGAGACGGGCCGGATCCTGTGGGTTCGAGCGACGTCCGGTGTCGCGGCGATGATCGCATATGGCGCATCCGAGCCGCGCCCGGTCGACAGGGAAGGCGGAGAGCGGACGGAGCCGTCGGCTCATCAAGCGGCCAAGTACGCGATGGTACGCGCTCCGAGACGTCGTAGCTGAACCGCCTCCATGGGAAGGGCTTCGATCTCCGGATCGCCCTTCAACCAGACGACCTCGGCGGCATCGGCCACGACGAGCAGCCGAGCGAAAGCCGCGAGTAAGATTTCTTGGCGGTAGCCGTTCGGACCTCCTCGCGGGTCGGGCACTATCCTGGAAAAGAGGCCACGCGCGAGATAGTCCTTGCCGAGCCAGTCCACATTTGACGAAAGAATCCACCATTCACCAGTGACCGAGATCGTGAGGGGAACGGCCAGGTCATGTATCAAGCTGCTGGCCAGCTTGCCGGCCAATATCGGCCCAATTGGCCCCGTCTCCGCCCCGAGGTACATGCCTGGGTTTCGCTGGATTGACGCGATCGCGTTGTCGAGAACAAGAATATCAGCCGTGGTGAAATGATGATTATCGCCCACCATCGGGGCCTCCGCCTCTGCTCAATCCTGCGATTTTATCACAGACGACACGCTGCTCGGCTCCCGTCCGCGTCGGGTCGCGTGCGGTCATGTCCGCTCTCCGGCGCCAAGCGCAACGGCCGGTTTCGAGCGCCCTGGCCCAGCCCGTCGGCCGAAAGCGCCGGGATCCCGCGGGTTCGGTCAATGTCCGCTGTCGGGGCGCCTATTCGATGGCCACATATGGCGCCTCGGACTCATTGCGTGGACGATTTTGCTGGACCGGCGTGACGCAACGAGCTGACGCTTGGTGAGGCCATGCGCACCCCAGCAACCCGGTCCCAGATCAAGCAGGTGAGGGCCTTCATCATCCGGTCATCATCCCCGTACTAAACCGACGTCGAGATGGATGACCCCAAGACTGGCAACCCCGCCCTGAAAGCGCCCGCCACAGTTCCGCTTCTGGCCCTCGACTCCTTCTCCGTCGGCTTCCTGAGCGGCCAAGCCCAGATGCCTGTAGTCCATGGCATCGACCTGGCCGTCGCACCGGGTGAGGCTCTGGGCATCGTCGGCGAATCCGGCTGCGGCAAGAGCGTGACCTGGCTCGCGGCGCTCCGGCTTCTTGGCCGGCGGGCCGTCACGTCCGGTCGCGTTCTGCTTGACGGTCGGGACCTGACGCTGCTGTCCGAGCGCGAGCTGGCGACCGTGCGCGGCGGGCGGATCGGCCTCGTCTTCCAGGACCCGACGAGCTCGCTCAATCCCGTCCACCGCATCGGCCGGCAGATCTGCGAGACGCTGCGGCTGCATCGCGGTCTGCGCGGCGCCGCAGCCGAGGCGGAGGCACTGCGCCTGCTCGACCGGGTCGGCATCGCCGACGCCCGGCGGCGCCTGCGGCAGTACCCACATGAGCTGTCGGGCGGCACGAATCAGCGAGTGATGATCGCGATCGCCCTGGCCGGCGGGCCGGATCTGCTGGTGGCGGACGAGCCGACGACGGCGCTCGACGCGACGATCCAGGCCCAGATCCTCGACCTATTGCGCGACATCCGGCGGGACACCGGCATGGCTCTGGTGCTGATCTCGCATGATCTCGGCGTGGTGGCCGAGCTGTGCGACCGCACCGCCGTGATGTATGCCGGTCGCGTCGTCGAGACTGGGCCGACCGACGACCTGCTCGGCGATCCGCGCCACCCCTACACAAGCGGGCTGCTGGCGGCGCTGCCCGACCTCGAAGGGCCGCGCACCCGGCTGCGTCCGCTGCCGGGCGCGGTGCCGGCGCCGCACGCGCTGCCGCCCGGCTGCGCCTTCGCACCGCGCTGCCCCTCGGCTGCGGCGCTGTGCGGCCGGATCGTGCCGCCGTTGACCGCGGCCGGTGGCCCGCAGCGCCAGGCCGCCTGTCTCCGGCTCGACGCGCTCTCCGTCGCCGACTCGGCCGTTCCCGCCCCGCGGCGGCTCGAAGAGGCCCTGGCATGACCGCCCTGCTGTCGGTCGAGCGGCTGGCCAAGCAGTACCCGGTCACGGGCCGCCGTGGCGAGACGCTGCACGCGGTCGACGGCGTCGGCTTCACGCTGGCGGCCGGCCGCACACTCGGCATCGTCGGGGAATCCGGTTGCGGCAAGTCCACCACGGCCAAGCTGGTGCTCGGGATGATCCCGGCCACGTCGGGCCGCATCGCCTTCGCCGGAGAGCCGGTGACAGCTGTGCGCGACGCCCGGTGGCGCGACCAGCGCCGGTCGATGCAGATGGTCTACCAGGACCCGATGGCCGCGCTGGACCGGCGCCTGACCGTCGGCGAGCAGGTGCTGGAGCCGCTGGCGATCCACGGCCTCGAGGCCGGCGACGCCGCGCGGCGGGACCGCGCCCTGTCGCTGTTCGACGCCGTCGGGCTGCGCCGCGAGCTGTTTGGCCGCTATCCGCACGAGCTGTCGGGCGGCCAGCGCCAGCGCGTGGTCATCGCGCGGGCGCTGATCCTCGATCCGAAGCTGGTGGTCTGCGACGAGGCCGTCTCGGCGCTCGACGTGTCGGTGGCGGCGCAGGTGATCAACCTGCTGCAGGACCTGCAGGCGCGCTCCGGCATCGCCTATCTGTTCATCAGCCACGACTTGAAGGTGGTCCGGCAGGTCGCCGACGAGGTCGCCGTGATGTATCTCGGCCGGATCGTTGAACAGGGACGACCCGACCAGCTGTTCCACGCGCCCGCCCATCCCTACACCGAGGCCCTGGTCTCCGCCGTGCCGGGGCTGCGGCGGCGCGAGCGCATCGTCCTGGCCGGCGACCCGCCGAACCCGGTCGACCGGCCGGCGGGCTGCGCCTTCCATCCCCGCTGCCCGCGCGCCCTGCCGTGCTGCCGGACGGAAGCGCCCGCCCTGCGCCCGGCGCCCGACGGGCGGCTGGCCGCCTGCCACTTGGTGCCGGCCGACGCGCAGGCGGCGGCCTGATCTCTTCCCGTCCTTCCGAGAAAGACGCTCATGACTCGTGACGAAAGGCCGACCGCCGATCAGGTCATCGTGGCGGTGTTCGACGGGCTGCGCCCGGATATGGTGACGCCCGAGCTGACGCCGAACCTGCTGCGGCTCGCCGCCCGGGGCACCTGGTTCCGCGAGGCGCGCAGCGTCTTCCCGTCGGTGACGCGCGTCGCCACCAGCTCGATCGCGACCGGCGCCCCGCCCACCGTGCACGGCATCGTCGGCAACGCCTTCTACCATCCGGCCGCGCTGCCCAGCCGGGTGTTCGAGACAGGCCAGGCCGAGCTAATCCGCCAGGTCGACGCTCATCACGACGGTCGCCTGGTCGATGTCGACACCTTCGGCGACCGCCTGGCCCGGGCCGGGCGGCGGCTGGCGGTGGTCCACACCGGATCGGCCGGCTCGGCCTATTTCATCAACCCCCGTGCCCGCCGCAACGGGCATTGGACCTTCTCGATCTCCGGCGAGAACGGGACCCAGACCCCGGAGACGATCGCGGAGGTGGTGCAGCGCCTGGGGTCGCTGCCCGCACGTGCGCTGCCGCGCCTGGAGGAGCAGCGCTATGCCGGGCGGGTGATGGTGGAGCATGTGCTGCCGGTGCTGAAGCCCGACGCGGCGCTGGTCTGGTTCAATGAGCCCGACACCACCTATCACTACAAGGGCCTCGGCTCGCCCGAGGCGAAGGCGGGGCTGCAAGCGGCGGATGTCGCCTTCGGGACCATCCTCGACTGGGTCGACGCTCAGCCGAACGCCGACCGCATCGCCGTCATCGCCGGCTCCGACCACGGCCAGATCTCGGCGACCACCATCCACCCGCTGTTCGCGGAGGCCGGCAAGGCCGGCTTCGACATCGGCCTCAAGGACCGGCTGGACGGCGCCGCCTTCACCGCCACCGGCGGCCGCAGCGGCGAGATCCGCCCGCTCGGCCGGGACGCCGGCGCCCTGTCGCGCATCACCGCCTGGCTGATGGACCAGCCGGAGGTCGGCCACGTCTTCTCCCACGGCGGCAACGGGGTCGAAGGCGAGGTCGCCGGGACCCTTTCGCTGGGCCTGCTGGGCAACGGCCACGACCGCCAGCCGGAGTTGATGTTCGTGCTGCGCTCGGACCTGTCGGTGGACGGCTACGGCTTGCCCGGGCAGGGGCTCATGACGCCGGGCGACGTGCCGCTCGGCGGCGGCATGCATGGCGGCATCAACCGGCACGAGCTCAACACCGTGCTCATCGTCTCGACCGGGACGGGCGAGGGGGCCTTGTCGGCCGCGCCCGCCGGAATCATCGACATCGCCCCGACCGTGCTCGGCCTGCTCGGCGAGGCGCCGGCTGACAGTATGATGGGGCGCGACCTGACCCGGCCCGCGCGGGAGGAACCGCGGATCCGGCGCCTCGAAGCCGGCTCCGGCGGGTTCCGCCAAGTCGTGGACATCGTGGAGCAGGATGGCCGCCGCTTCATCCTAGGCGGCGAGTGAGGACGGCGCGGACCGGCCGCAGCTCGGTCCGCGCCGCGCTGGCGTCAGGCCTGGCCGAAGGACAGGTTGTCCGGCCGCAGGTCCATGAAATAGAAGGTGGTCGGCCGCCAAGCGATCGACTTCTTGATCGCATAGGCCTCGCTCGGCTGGTACAGGATCGTGCCCGGCACCTCGTCCTCCCAGGCATCGAGCATCTCGCCGAACAGCGCCTTGCGCTTCGCCGGGTCGGTCTCGGCCTCCAACGCCCGGCCGGCCTTGTTGAAGGCGTCGGCCGTGCTCCAGAAGCCCGAGACCTGGATCTCGCCGCCCGGCCCCCAGGCGATCCACAGCGCGCCGAGCGGGTCCGGCAGGCGGGTCGAGTTGGACCAGTTGAAGATCTGGGAGTCGGGGCCGCGCATGCCGGTGTCGTTCTCGACCACCTGCAGCGAGGCGTTGATGCCGACCGCCTTCCACTGCTCGATCAGGATCTGCCCGGCCTCGACCGCGTTGGTGTAGTAGTTTGGCCGGGTGCGATAGACGATCGGCTCGCCCTTGTAGCCGGCCTCGGCCAGCAACGCCTTGGCGCGATCGGGGTCGAAGGGCAGCTTGCGACCCTCGAGGAGCATCTGGCCGTATTCCGGATAATTGTGGCTGGCCGGCACCTTGGCCGTGCCCTGCCAGAGCGCGTCCACCAGCTGCTGCCGGTCGATCGAGCAGCTCAGCGCCTGCCGGATGCGCTTGTCCGCCAGCACCTTGTCCTTGCCGCTGAAGCACAGCACATGGACATTCGCCAGCACCACCGACCGGACGTCGATATCGGGATACTCGGCGACGACGCCCGTCTGGTCGGGCGGGACGTTGGTGATCAGGTCGTAGTCGCCGGCGACCAGGCCGGCGACGCGGGCGGCCAGCTCCGGCACCCGCTTGAAGGTCACCCGCGCGGCCGTGGGCGTGCCCAGGAAATAGTCGTCGAAGGCTTCCAGCGCGGTGGCGTCGGTCGGGTTGTGGGACACCACCTTGTAGGGCCCGGTCGCGACCGGCTGCCGGGAATAGGCCTCGAAGCCCATCTCCTCATAGGCGCGCTTGTTGACGATCCAGGCGCACCAGGACGCCAGACGCTGCTCCAGCAGCACGTCCGGAGCCTTGGTGCGGAAGCGGACGGTGTAGCGGTCAATCGGCTCGACCCCTGCGAGGATGCCGAAATACGGCCGGCCGCCGGGGATCTGGGCCTTCTCGCCCCACATCCGGCCGTCGCGGAAGGTGTAGGCGACGTCGTCGGAGGTCAGCTCGTCGCCATTGTGGAACCTCACGCCCTGGCGCAGCGTGACGATCAGCTCGGACGGCGACACCCGCTCCCATTTGGTGGCGAGATGCGGCTTCAGCTCCGACCCGCCGCCATCCGGCGCGCCCAGGAAGTCGCGGCGGATCAGCGTGTCGAAGATCGAATAGGTGACGCGCGTGCCGACATTGGACAGCTCGCGCGCCGGCTCCAGCGTCGCCGGCAGGTCGGCCACGGCGACGGTGAAGTCCGGGCGGCCGCTGGCGGCGGCGAAGCCGTGCGAGGCGGCGCCGAGCAGGATGGGCATGGCAGCGGCCCCCTCGAGGACGCGGCGACGGGAGATCGTGATCACCTTGGGTCTCCTTGAGGATCGGCCCGGACGTGTCGATCCGGAGCCGGGCATTGAAGGGCGGATGCCCGCCTAGGGCGGCGGCGCGGCGGGCGGTTCGGTCTCGCCGGCGAGCAGGCGAGGGTCGTCGAGCAGGATGGCGTCGGGCGTGAGGGCCCGCAGACGGTCGAGGCCGTCGCGGTCGACGCCGCCGACGGGGAAGGGGGGATACTCCGGCAGCGGCACGGCGCGGGGCTGGCCGACCATCACCGCCAGCCGCAGGTCAGCGGCGCGCACCGCCGCCGCCCGCTCGGCCGTCGCGTCGCCCTGCCAAAGGCGGAACCAGTCCGCGCCCGCGGTTCGGGCGGCGGCGGCGCTGTCGGGATCGTCCGCGAAGGCCAGGATGGCGGCGGCGGGGGCCAGTGCCCGGGCGGCGGCGATCAGGCCGAAATCGCGCAGGCCCAGCAGGGTCCGCGGCCCGGCCTCGGCGGCCTGCACCGCGGCCAGGATCGGCGGCAGCACCTCCGGCTCCATCCGCTTGACGTCGAGCAGCAGGCCAAGGGGGGCGGAGACGGCGATCGCCTCCGCCAGTGTCATCACCGGCGGCAGCAGGCGGCGCAGCGTCGCCAAGTCGAGATCGGCGATCGCCCGGGGATCGCCGCACAGGCGCCGGAGGTCTGCGTCATGGACGCAGACCAGGGCGCCGTCGCGGGTGAGGCGGATGTCGGTCTCGACCGCGTCGGCCCCCGCCAGGGCGGCGGAGCGGAAGGCCTGCGCGGTGTTCTCGGGCGCCAGCAGGGCGCCGCCGCGATGGGCGATGGCGAGAGGCCGGTGCGAGGCCGAGGCGATCATGGCGGACTCAGCTCCTGTCGGTGGTGGGGTCGAGCCGGTCGCGCAGCCAGTCGCCGAACAGGCTCATGGCCAGCGTGGTCAGGAAGATCGCCAGACCTGGGAAGGCGGCGATCCACCAGGCGTTCAGCAGGTAGCGGCGCCCTTCGCCCAGCATCAGCCCCAGCGAGGTGCCGGGCGGCTGCACGCCGAGGCCGAGGAAGGAGAGGGAGGTCTCCAGCAGGATCGTACCGGGGAAGTTCAGCGTCGCCTGCACCACCAGGGAGGCGACGATGTTGGGCAGGAGATGGCGCAGGATCAGCCGCCCCGACCGGGCCCCCAACGCCTCCACCGCGTTGATGTAGTCGGCCTTCTGCTCCGACACGACGAGGCCCCGCGTCAGCCGCGTGTACCGGTCCCACCCGTCGATGCTGACCAGGATGACGAACAGCACGAGGTTGTTGCCGAAGAAGGCGAGCATGGTCAGCGCCAGCAGCAGCGCCGGGATGGCGGCCTGCGCGTCGACCATCATCATGATGGCTTGGTCGACCAGCCCCCGGAACCGGGCAGCGACGAAGCCGAGCAGGGTGCCGAAGACCGCGCCGATCAGCGTGCCGAGGACGGCGATCAGGATCGAGCTGCGCGTGGCGTAGATCAGCCGGCTGAACACGTCCCGGCCGAGATGGTCTGTGCCGAGCAGGTGGGTCATGCCGCCGGCCTCGGACAGGGGCGGCCGGAAGCGGGCGACGAGGTTCTGGGCGGTGTAGTGGACCGGCGCCAGCTGGTCGGCGAAGACCGCGACCAGCACCATCAGGATCAGGAAGCCGGCCGAGGCGATCACGATCGGCGGCATGGCCGGGCCGGCCCGCCGCCGCGCGATGTCGGGTTGCAGGGTCGCCATCAGGCCGCGGCCCCCCGGGTCGACCGGAAGCCGCCGAGGCGCGGATCGATCAGGATGTGCAGCACATCCGTCAGCAGGTTGGCAGAGACCATGATCAGGGTGATCGTCAGGATGCAGGCCTGCACCACCGGCAGGTCGCGGGTCGCGACGGCGTCGACCAGCAGCCGGCCGAGGCCCGGCCAGGCGAAGATCGTCTCTGTCACCGCGCCGCCGGCCAGGATGCCGCCGATCTCGATGCCGAGGAACATCAGCAGCGGCACCGCGGCGTTCGGCAGGGCATGGTGGACGATCAGGCCGAAGGGCCGCACGCCCCGGCCCCGCGCGGCGCGGATGAAAGGCTTGCCCAGCACCTCCAGCGTCGAGGTGCGCGCGAAGCGGGCCAGCCGCCCGGCCAGCGGCAGGCCGAGCGTCACCATCGGCAGCAGCAGGTGCAGCGGGGTGTCGGAGCCGGCGGAGGGCAGGACCCGCAGTTTCAGCGCGAACAGCAGGATCAGCAGGATGCCGAGGAAGAAGATCGGGATGGCGTAGCCGAACACGGCCGACGCCATGGCGATCCGGTCGATCGCACCGTTGTGCTTCACCGCCGCGACAATCCCGAGCGGCAGGCCCACCAGCAGGGCCAGCAGCAGGGCGGACAGCCCGAGCAGCGCCGTCTTCGGCAGGGCCTCGACCACTGCGGTGAAGGCGGGGCGGTTGTCGGCGAAGGAGACGCCGAAATCGCCCCGGACCGCGCTGGCAAGGTAGAGCGCATACTGCTCGGCGAGCGGCCGGTCGAGGCCCCAGAGCTCGCGGTAATAGGCGCGCACATCCGGCGGCGTGTCGATCGAGAGCATGATGTCGGCGGGGTCTCCGGCCAGGCGCAGGGCCAGGAACACCCCCGAAACACACAGAAAGAGTGTCAGTACGGCACGGCCCGCCCGCGCGGCCAGGAATCGCAGCACGCTTCCATCCACCTGTGTTCCGGTGCGGAAGCGGCACATCTACAGGGCCATGATGAACCCTTGATGACGGGAGCCAGTTGGATCTGGTTCTTCCAAGACCATCGCCCGCGCGGGCCGCGCCCGCTCCTCTCCAGGGCCATTAATTCCCTTTGAGAACGAGCGCGCCGTCCCCCCGGGCGTCGGCGATCTCAGTGCTGAGGATCTCGTCTTCTCTGACCGACGGACGGGGGGACCCGCAGCGGGTCGACCCGGGCCTAAGGAGAGTGAGACATGTGCCGTCTCAGCGCTGCTGCTGCGGTTGTAGCGTCAGCAGGTCGGCGATGCGGTTGTGCGAAATCATCTCCGTTTGAAGCTGGTCGTGGGCGGCATTGACCGGATCGATCCCGTCCTTGTACGGGCCGACCGTCAGCCGGGCCGGTCGCTTGCCAAACTCCATCGCGGAGAGCGCGATGACCGCATCCGCGACCTCTTTCGGGTCGAGCGCCGGATCGGGTGTGAGGTCGGCGAGCATCGCCTCGATATGGCGCGAATAGGGTTCCGTCCGCGCGCGTTCGGCCTGGGGAAGGTCGCTCAGCATCCGCTCCCAGTTGCGGACGGCGTTGGCTTGCAACTCCGTTGGATAGGCGCCGGCGGGCTGAACCACGATCACTTCGATGTTGGAGGCCGCGACTTCATAGGCGAGCGCATCTGCGGCGGCCTCGACGGCCAGCTTCGACGCGCAGTAGCCGCCCAGCATCGGGTCGATGGCCCGGCCGAGCGCGCTCGACATCTGGATGATCGTGCCGGCCCGCTGCGCGCGCATATGCGGCAGCACCGCGCGATACATACGCAGCGCCCCATTCAGATTCGTCTCCAGATTGGCGCCG
The DNA here is from genome assembly GCF_042743185.1 of Inquilinus sp. NPDC058860. Lineage (NCBI taxonomy): Bacteria > Pseudomonadati > Pseudomonadota > Alphaproteobacteria > Rhodospirillales > Rhodospirillaceae > Inquilinus > Inquilinus sp. NPDC058860. Next base: position 43,188 of record NZ_JBHYMS010000054.1, read on the forward strand.
AACCAGGCCGGCGGCTGCAGCTCGACGGGGCCTGGGACGACGATGCCGGCATTGCTGACCAGCAGATCGATTCTCCCGGCGGCATCGATCACGCCGGAGATGCCCTTGCCGACCGACTCGTCGCTCAGCACGTCGATCTCGACCACATCCAGGCTCAGGCCGTCCTCGGCCAGCGCGTCGAGCGCACGGGCCGCCGGCGCATTGCGGCCGCCGACATCGCGCATCGTCGCAAAGACCCGGGCGCGCTGCCTGGCGAACCCTTCCGCCATCAGGCACCCGAAGCCCGAGCTGGTGCCGGTGATCACGACCACCGGGGCTTGCGCTGCCTGCGCCCACAGAGGACGCGCAATCGCCGTCAGCCCCGCCGCCATGCCGGCCTGCAGCACCACGCGACGAGGGATACCCGCCCGCGGGCGGCCTTCTTCACTCGCGACCATCGCACTCTCCCGTGCTCGTCGATGACCGGCAGGATCACCCAACGGAAGGCGTCGCGGTAGGATCGACAATCTGGAAACACCGTCTCGTCCACGCCAACAGTGGTGCTGGTTCCGGTCCCCCGTCAGGCCGGTCTCGCGCGGACCTTGGCGGTGAGGAAATCCAGCAGGGCGCGATGCGCGGCGGTCGGATGACGGCTGCTCGCATAGACCGCATACAAGCCGCCGCTATCGACGCCGTACCGTTTCAGAACCTGCTGGAGCCTCCCGGCGTCGAGGTCGTCCTGCGCGACGCCGACGGGCAGCAGGGCGAGGCCGAGCCCGGCAACGGCGGCGCGAAGAGCGGCCTGCGCGCTGTTGACGGCGACGCGGCCTTGCATGTGAACCTCCTGCGGTCCTTGCGGGCCGTCGAGCCGCCAGACGGCGTTGTCGACCGATGGCCCCAGGACCACGGCGTCGTGCGTCAGCAGGTCGTCCACCGACCGCGGCGTGCCCCGGCGCGTCAGATAGTCGGGGCTCGCGACCACGATCCGCTTCGCGGCGCCGAGCTTGCGGGCGACGAGGCTGGAGCTGGAGAGCCGGCCGGTGCGGATCGCGATGTCGATGCGATCCTCGATCAAATCGACATAGTCGTCGGTGAGGTGCAACTCCACCCTCACATCCGTGAACCGGCCGCAGAACTCGGCCACCCATTCGATCAGGTAGCGGACACCGAAATAGACGGGCGCCGTCAATCTCAGGGTGCCGCTGGGAACCCGCTGTGCTGCCGCGACGCGCTCGGCGGCCGCTTCCAGATGTCCGAGGCCGAGATTGACGTCATCGAGATAGGCGCGGCCGAGCGAGGTGAGCTCGATCTTGCGCGTCGTGCGATGCAGGAGGCGCGCGCCGATCTCCTCTTCCAGCCGTGCGATATTGCGGCTGACGGTCGCCTTCGGCACGCCCAGCATCCGCGCGGCGCCGGAGAAGCTTCCCGCCTGCACCACGCGTGAGAACAGGATCAGGTGATTGAGATCGACTGCCAATTGGCGGCTCAGCTGGAACAGTCTGTCTGGAATGTCGCTCCCGGAACGATAATGCGATCGCGTTGCCCGCGGAAGGCTGCTGTGGTCTCCAACGCAGTGTCGAACGCCCGTCTGGTCGGTGCGTGCTGCTTCGGGGCCAGAGCGGACGGGCCGCTGAAACGGCCCGACCAGATCAAACTCGGCTTTGGCGATGACGCTCTGCGGTGAGGCGTTCGGCCTCGCTGAGCGCGAGGGCTTTGGATCGGAACGGTCCGATATCGTGCTCTTCGGTGTCGGGCAGCCATGCCGGCAGGAACCACCAGCCGCCCGGCCGATTGTAGCTCTTGCTGCTCCTGACCGACCCGATGCCCTCGGCGAAGAACCAGCCGGGGTCGATCCCGTCCTGGCGCCACACCACAGTCTGCCTGGTCATCATCGCCCTCCTTCGCCGGCAGGATAACCATCGCCGTCCGCCTTGGTGACATAAGTTCAAGACAGGAGTTCGTCGATCCGGCTCCGGGGATGTCCGCTTCCGATGTGCCGACGCTGAGTCTGCTTCTAGCGGTCCCGTCGGCCATCGGGCCGTGTCCCGGCCAAGCAGCCGGGCTCAATCGGCGCTCGGGATGGAAACCGGACGGCCCTATGATCTTGCGCTGCGCACGTATTGCGACGACCGAGCGCAGTCTGTTCCCTGGTTCACAGTCCGACAGCGGCTTACCCTGTCGGTCCGAGCCCATGAAGGGGAAGCCATGGCCGACCGTAGACATGCCGGCAAAGCAGATGTCGAAGCGCTCGCGAAGTTCCTCGCGGACTCTGCGATGGCCGCGCCATCGCACTATGCCTTCGTCCGGCGCGGCAAGGTGATGTGCTTCTACGCCGATGCGAGCGTCGCGTTGGAGGTGGGCTCACGATCATTTCCGGACCGTGAGTTCTCCGTAATCGACGTCCAGGCCCAGAAAGTGGTCCTTCCGCACTGACGAGATGGACCTTTGGTCCTGATGTCTATGCCGCGCTCAGGTGATATAAGTCTGATCATTGCGGAATGATGACGACGGGGGACTCCTCTCATGGCTCATCGACAGGGCTATGCGCTCACCGAAACGGAAATCCTGGCCCTCCAGCTGCACCGCAATCTCCACGGGCACGGCACCTTTGCCGACGATGTCGAAGCGCTCGTCGAGGAGCTGGAAGGCCGGTCCCGGAGGTCGGATGGGGTGAACGAGATCCTGGAACAGGGGCGTCATTTTCTCGCCGGGCATCGGCAGTCCGGGTGACCGCCGAAGGGGCGGGCGGTGCCTCGGGCGGGCAAGGACGACGGTCGCGGCAGATTGCAAAGACGACCACCGGGGCCTAGGGAGATGCTCCCGCCCGAATCGGGCACCACGCATCAAGGACGAGCATGAACATCTCCGAGCTGACGGATCAGGTCGCCACGGGCAACGGGCTGACGAGGGTGCAGGCCAAGCGGGCCATCGACAGCATCTTCAAGGCGATCGTCGACAGCGCCGCGAAGGGCGAAGAAGTGGCGCTGCCCGGTTTCGGGAAGTTCAAGGTCGCCAGCCGCCCGGAGCGCGAGGGGCGCAACCCGGCGAGCGGTGAGACGATCAAGATCGCGGCCTCGAAGAAGCTGACATTCGCACCGGCAAAAGCGGTCAAAGACGCCATCAACAGCTGACCGATGGAGAGAGACGGCGGGCTCAGCCCCGCCGTCGTTGGGACGGAGGAGGATCCGATCCCAGCACCGTTTGCGCCTCTTTTCGACGACTCTTGACGATCAGTGTCGATCCTCATCGAGTGAGGTGGAGCAGCCTTGCCGCCCGCTTCACGCCTTCGCTTTGGTCTTTCTTCCCTTCACCGGCGTGGACGCCGGGGCGGGCTCCGGCTCGGCCGGCTTCGCCGCCGCCCGGCTCCGACCCAGGCCGATCGACTTCGCCAGGGTGCTGCGCTGCTGGGCGTAGTTCGGGGCGACCATCGGATAGTCCGCCGACAATCCCCAGCGCTCGCGGTACTGATCCGGCGTCATGTTGTAGGCGCTGGACAGATGCCGCTTCAGCATCTTCAGCTTCTTTCCGTCCTCGAGACAGACCAGATAGTCCGGCGTCACCGACTTCTTGATCGGCACTGCCGGCTCGGGTCTCGTCGCGACGGGCTCGGCGGGCTGGCCGAGCTTCTCCAGGGCGACAAACACTTGCTGGATCACGTTCGGCAGATCCGTCGTCGCAACCGTGTTGTGCCCGAGATGGGCCGAGACGATCGTCGTCGTCAGTTTGAGAAGTTCGTCATGCGACACCTTCGCTTCCCCGTTCACTGCCATTCGCATTCTTCCTGTGGCCAATATTCAGATGTGGTTCTTGTAGAGACAATGAAAGGTCCCGTCCATTCTCTGTTTTGCTTACCAAGCTGCGGTGAAACCCCAGTCGCCGTATGGTCACATCCTCGATCATCATGCGGCACGGTCCGAGCGGGCGCAGTCGGTCCCGCGCCCGGCTTCGCCGCCGCCATGCTGGCGCTCCTGCGGCTGCCCCGTGTCAGCCCGGCCGCCCTTGGCGGCCGGGCCTGGGGAGCTCCGCTCCCGCGGGAATCCCGATGGCCCCACCGCGGTGCCTCTCCCGGAGGGATGGCGCGGGCGACGGCCGTTCTTCTGTGTCGCATCGTGTTCGGAAAACCGAGATGCAGCGGCTCCTGGCGCCATCTCGTACCAAGCGTATCGGAGAGACTGGGGCCTGCTGTCGGTTGACGCGGGATCGAGCGGTGGCCGGGCGGACCGAGGGACTTGTCCAGCCTCGTGACGGTGTCCCGCTGTCGAGCCGGATGGCCGGGCCTTGCCAAGTGTTTCCCCCTGCTGGTCTTTGCCGCCATGCGGCCGCCAGAGCGGGTTCCTGCACACCCTGCGGTATCGCCCCCTTGGCGGCAGTGCGTACGCCGCCACGTCTCCTCGTGGCCCGTCCGCAGGCACGCCCATACCGCCTCGGATGGCCCGATCTGGCCGAGGAGACGGCTTCGCCTCGATCGCTGGTCCGCAACGGTGGGCGCCGGCTTTTTTCCGCCGCCGGGCGGAGGCCCGGCTTTGCATCGCGAAGCAAAAAAGCCGGCGCCCGCCGTCCTCCGCTCTGCTGCGGGCCTTCGGCTGCGGCGCGATCGCCCCTCGGCCTCGCGATCGCCATCGAGGCCGCGATGGGCGCGGCCCGAGAACGGAAGAGGAGAGCTACCATGGCGACAATCGGCACCTTCACCAAGTCCGCAGACGGCTTCTCCGGTGCGGTCCGGACCCTGACCCTCAACGTCAAGGCGACGATCCGTCCGGCCGAGCGCGAGAATGACAAGGCCCCGGACTACCGCGTCTATGCCGGCGCCATCGAGTTCGGTGCCGCCTGGAAGAAGACCTCGAACGCGGGCCGCGACTACCTCTCGGTCAAGCTCGACGACCCGAGCTTCCCGGCGCCGATCTACGCCTCGCTGGTCGAGATCGACGGCGAGGACACCCTCTCGCTGATCTGGTCCCGCCGCAACGGCGACTGATCCGGCCGGATCACGGCGCCCCGCTCTCCGGAGCGGGGCGCCTCTCTGCGTGCTCATGGCCAACGCCGGATCCATGCGGCGGACCTGCGGTCCAACCGGTCCCGTAGAGTCTTGCTTTGGGGCTCCGCCCCCGCGCGGGCAAGGGGGCCGAAGCGGTCTCCCCGACCTTCCTTCCCCGGCCCGAAGCCGGGGGCGTGCAGGCCGGGCGATCCCCTCCGCTCCGGCCGCCCTTGCCCTTGCTCCCCCGGTCTCGCCGACGGGCAGGGGTGCAGCGCAGCGCTGCGCTGACACCCCAACCCCAAGGAGATCGACAATGACCACCAGCGTGACCCCGGACGAGCAGGCGGCCTCAAACGGCTTCCATGTCGATATCGGCCGCGGCGAGCGGATCGGCCGCGTCTCGTCGGAGTGGTACGCCCGTCCCGCGGACGAGCGCTATCTTAGCCTGTCCGACCTGCATGCGGCGACGCTCGCGCGCGCCCAGCAGGCGACCGCCCGCACGGTGGAGAGCCAGGCGGTGCGCGTCGAGGCCAGCCGCGACAATGCCGAGCGTCTTGCTCTGATCATCCCTGGCCGGGACGAGCCGGTCATGCCGACGCATTGGAGCTTCGGCCAGCTCTGCACGATGATCGGCGCCCCGGCTACCTACTTGCGGCAGTTGCCGGCGCCGATCGCCGGGATCAACCTGCAGCACGGCCTGCTCAGCCATCGCGGCGAACTGGTGAAGACGCTCGAAGCCGAGACCGGCCGGATCGAGCTCCGCGCCGTCACCGGGCCGGATTACGGGCGCATCTGGGATCACGAGCTTGTCGCCGCCGTGCAGCGCATAGCCGGCGACGGCACCGGCGATACCCGCTGGAAGGTGCCGGGCGTGCTCGACTGGGCGACCATGACCCACAACCCGTTCGTCGACGTGACCGCGGAAACGACCACCCTCTACGCCAGCGATCGGGACGTGTTCCTGTTCCTGGTCGACGACACGCACCCGATCGAGGCGGGCAGGCTGCCAAACGGCGAGCCGGACCTTTATTTCCGCGGCTTCTATGCCTGGAATTCGGAGGTCGGATCCAAAACCCTCGGGATCGCCTCGTTCTATCTTCGCGCCGTCTGCCAGAACCGGAACCTGTGGGGCGTGGAAGGTTTCGAGGAAATCACCATCCGGCATTCGAAGTTCGCGGCGCAGCGCTTCGCCCATGAGGCGGCGCCGGCCCTGACCAGCTTCGCCAACTCCAGCCCGGCCCCCTTCGTCGCCGGGATCAAGGCGGCGCGGGAGCGGATCGTCGCCCGGACCGAGGAGGACCGGCAGGCGTTCCTGCGCAAGCGCGGCTTCTCCAAGCCGGAGACGGCCCGGATCATCGCGACCGTGCTGAACGAGGAGGGGCATCCGCCCGAGAGCCTGTTCGATTTCGTGCAGGGGATCACCGCCCTGGCCCGGACCAAGCCGCACCAGGACGGCCGACTCGAGCTCGAGGGCAAGGCCCGGGCGCTGCTGGAGCGCGCCGCCTGATTTGCGCAGAACCGTGCAGCCGGATCGCCGGCTGCAC
>NZ_JBHYMS010000055.1:0-48163 GCF_042743185.1 Inquilinus sp. NPDC058860
GGCAGTCCCCCCTCCCCTCGCGGGAGGGGGTTAGGGGGAGGGGGTTCTCTCAACTCGCCGCAGCCCTTGTCGCGGCAATCAACCTGGACGAGCCGGTTCCCTTACCATTCGCACGCGAATGGTGCGCGCGCAGACCTCTCTCCTTCCCCCTCCCGCAAGGGGAGGGAGACAAGAAGGTTCACGCCGCCGCGTCGGTCTTCCCGGTCGCCAGGAAGGCGTCCAGCGCCGCGACGTCCCGCTTCTCTCCGGCGACATCGGCGGCCAGCCTCTCATACAGCCCGGCCATGCCCTCGTAGATCAGCCGGGCCGGGTCGTCGGGGCCGAGGAAATCGGCGATCTCGCGCATCTCGGCCACCCAGCGATAGGCCTTGGCGTACATGTCCGGCACCGACCGCTCGAACTTCGCCAGCAGCTGCGGCTGGCTGTCCGCCAGCTCGGCATGCAGCGCCGGGCCGGCGCCGGCGCGGTCGGCGGCCAGGATCATGGCGGCGGCCAGCCCGGTCAGGCCCTTGTTGATGCCGGCATAGCTCATCTTCAGCGCCGAGGCGGCGCCGACCGGCCCGTCGAGCACGCGGATGCGCAGGCCGAGATCGCCGAGCCCGCGGAGCCGCGCCGCCTCCGGCCCGGCCAGGTACAGCACCGGCCCGGACCCTCCGGGTCCGCCGGGCGCGGGCGGCCCGCCGATGATGCCGCCATCGGCGAAGCCGGCGCCGGTCGGCGCGATCACCGCGGCGATCGCCTGCACGGTCTCGACGTTCACGGCGTTGCAGTCGACATAGACCGGCTTGCGCGGCGCGGCCCGCAGGGCCGGTGCCAGCCGCTCGGCCAGCGCCATCGCCTCGCCGGGCGGCACGATCGACAGGATGATGTCGGCGGCGGCGACCGCCGCCTCGTCGGCCGCCTGCATGCCGGCGGCCTTGGCTCGGGTCACGGTGGCGGCGCTGCGGCCGTCGAGCAGCGTCGGCACGGTCGCGCCATGGTCGGCCAGACGCCGGGCGATGCCGCTGCCCATCGCCCCGGGGGCGATGACGGCGATGGTCGGTTTCATCGGATCTCCTCCGCTCCGCCGGCGGCCGCCCCTTCCAGGCCCCGGCCAGAGGATCATGGCGCGATCCGCGGGGGACGTGAACCCTCAGCGGAAGGGAACGGCCAGGGGCAGGACCTGCTCGGCCGACAGCGGCGCCATGCCGAGGGCTGGGAACCCGGGCAAGGCCGGATCGGCGACATTGTCGAACCGCATCACCTCGACCTGGTTCCGCGCGATCGGCGGCCGCGGCAGCTGCTCCGCGATCAGGGCCAGCGCCTGCCAGGCCGCGAAGGGCACCGGCAGCAGCAGCGGCCGGCGGCCGACATGCCGGGCGACGAGCTCGATCAGCTCGCGGTAGCTGTACACGCCGCCGCCGCCGAGCTCGTAGGTGACGCCGCCCTGCCCTGCCATCGCCCGGACGATCGCCGCCGCGACATCCTCGACATGGACCGGCTGCAGCCGGGTCCGGCCACGGCCGAACAGCGGAAAGGCCGGCACCCGGCGCAGCATCCGGGCCACCGGGACCAGGAGCCCATCGTCGGGCCCGACGATGGCGGAAGGCCGGATCAGGATGGCACCCGGAAAGGCCGCCCGCACCGCCCGTTCACCCTCGCCGCGGCTGCGGATATAGGGCGAGCGCGAGGCGGGATCCGCGCCGATGCCGGAGAGATGCACCAGGGTTGCGACGCCGGCCTGCTGCGCCTCTCGCGCCACCCGCGCGGCGGCGTCGACATGGACGGCGCGGAAGGTCGTTCCGCCCTGCTCGACATAGAGGCTGACGGCGTTGACCACCGCCCGGGCGCTGGCGACGGCCGCGGCCACCGATCGGTCGTCGGCCACATCCGCCCGCACCGGCTCGACCGTGCCGGCTGGCGGCGGATCACGGCCGGGATGCCGCGACGCGGCCCGGACGGCGAAGCCCTGCTCCGCCAGATGCCGCACCACGCGCCGGCCGAGGAAGCCGGTGCCGCCGAACACCGTGACCAGCGGCCGCGCCATCAGCGCTCAGCCGCCGGTGTTCACCGCCGCCGCGCCGCCGACATAGGAGCGGACGCGCGGCCGGCTGCGGTCGACGTCGCGGCGCCAGACCGAATCGTCCTCATTGGCCGCGGTCAGCGGCACCACCGGGCCGGCCCAGCCGCCGGCGCGCCAGCGGTCCTCGCGTGCATCCATGTCGACCGTGCCCTCGTCATCGAGGATGTCGAGCGCGCGGTCATGCTCCGCATCCGTGACCTGGACCGAGACCATGGTGCAGCCGCGGCGAAGGTGCTCGCCATAGGTGAAGCGCTCGTCGTCGGGGAAGAACAGGCCGCGCAGGGAGTCCAGGATGCCCAGGCGCTGCTGCGGCGTCGGCACATCCTCGTCCCAGGCATCGGGATCGCCCTTCGGGTCGATCTCGGTGCCGGGCACCAGGCGGATCCGGTCCTTCGGGATGCGCGTGGCGATCAGCCGCTCGACCGCATCCTCCGCATCCTTCCGCGAATCGAACAGCGCGGTGACGTTCCATTGACGGGCCTGCTGCATCGCATCGTCTCCTCGGCAGCCCCTCCGCCCAGGAAACGGCACGCGGCAGGCCCCCGTTCCGCGTTCCTAGCCGTGACGGAAGCGCAGGATCCGGCTGCGGTTGAGCGCCAGCCGGACGGTGTCGCCCTCGAAGGCCAGGCCGATCCGCTTCGGCCAGGGCTCGTCCCGGCCCTCGGCCAGCAGCCGGCCGCCGCCCAGCGGCACCAGCGCCGCCGAAGACCGGATCGGGCCGGTGCCCATCTCCAGCCGCTCGCCGGCGATGGTGAAGGCGGCGTGGTGCTCCGGGCACAGCCATTCGCCCTGCACCCGGTCCAGCACGCCGTCCGGAGCGATCGGGCGGAAGCGGCGCGCGGCGTGGCCGATCTCGCCTTCGACAGCCTCGCCGGTCCAGCGCAGCCGCATCGGCAGATGGGCGGACAGCGAGACCGACCAGCCGTCCTCTCCGCGATACAGCGTCTCGCCGGTGCCGAGGAAGCTGGCGACGCCGTCCTTCAGCTCGAGCCATTCCGGCCCCTGCTCCGCCACGTAGAGCCCGTCCGGGATCGCGGCACCGCGCTGCGGCAGACCCTCGCCCAGCAGCGCCGCCATCAGCTTCAGCGCCGTGCCGTGCGAGACCGTGTCCTCGCGGTTGGAGACCACGGCGGCGCCGACGCCCTGCTCCGGGTCCAGCAGGAAGTAGGTCTTGTAGCCGAGCAGCGATCCGCCATGCCCGACCAGCCGCCGCGAACCGAGCCGCGACCAGGCGAGGCCGAGCCCGTATTCGGTCGGCCGGCCGTCGGCGAGATGGCGCGGCGCGCCGAGCCGGGCCAGCACGCCCTGCCCCGGCCCGCGATCCGCCAGCACCGCCTGCTGCCAGCGCACCAGGTCGTGCAGGCTGCCGGTCAGGCAGCCGGAGGCGGAGAGGTGCTGGCCGGAAGACGCGAGCTGCCAGGCGCCGCTCACGTCCTTCCAGTAGCCGGGGCCGAGGCCGCGGATCGGGTCGAACCAGGTCTCCGGCACGCGGAAGCCGATGCCGAGCGGTTCGGCAATGCGGTCGCGCACCAGCCCGGCGAAGCCGAGGCCCCGGCGCAGCAGCGCCGCGTCGACCAGCCGGTAGCCGGTGTTGGAGTAGGAGATCTCGCGCCCAGACGGGAAGTTCAGCCCGGTCAGGCGATACAGGACATCGAGGCTCTCCTCCCGCCCCACCGCCGCCCCTTGCGGCACGCCGAGCAGCGACAGGGTCTCGCGCAGGTCCGGCAGGCCGCCGGTCATGTCGAGAGCGCGGCCGACCGTGACCGCGGCCAGGTCGCCGCGCAGCCCCGGCAGCAATCGGCCGAGCGGGTCGTCCAGGCCGATGCCGCCGCCGTCAAACCTCTCATGGGGGCACAGCGCCAGCGCCGCGAAGACATGCTTGGTGACCGAGGCGTAGCGCACCACGGTGTCGCCGGAGAAGGCGTTGCCGCCGGCCAGGCTGTCGACCCCGCCGCAGGCCTCGGCCCGGATCTCCCGCGCGTCGAACACGGCGACGCCGCCGCCCGGCTCGCCCGGTCCCCAGGCCGCGGCGACCTCGGCCGCCGCCTCCGCCGCTGCCGACCAGCGCAGTTCCCCCATCATCGCCTCCCGTCCGTTTTCCCCGGATCACATCCCGTTATAGGCAGGATCACCGGTTTTGGCTTCCTCGATCGGCGATCCGTTCCTACCCTCGCCAGCGAGTCGCAGGGCCGCGTGGCCGAAGGGGAGGACAGACGTGCCGGACACCGATCGCGAGGCGCTGTACCGCAAGGTCAGCCTGCGCCTGATCCCCTTCATGATCCTGCTCTACCTGGTCAGCTTCCTCGACCGGGTGAATGTCGGCTTCGCGGCCCTGACCATGAACGCCGATCTCGGCATCTCGCCCTATGTCTTCGGCTGGGGCGCCGGGGTGTTCTTCTTCGGCTACTTCCTGTTCGAGGTGCCGAGCAACGTGATCCTGGAGAAGGTCGGCGCGCGGCTGTGGATCTGCCGGATCATGGTGACCTGGGGGCTGATCTCGGCCGCCATGGCCTTCGTCCAGGGGATCTGGGGCTATACCATCCTGCGCTTCCTGCTCGGCGCCGCCGAGGCCGGGTTCCTGCCCGGCATGATCCTGTACCTGACCTACTGGTTCCCGGCGGCGCGGCGGGCCCGCTTCGTCGCCCTGTTCATGGCCGCGGTGCCGCTGGCCAGCGCCGTCGGCGCCCCGGTCTCCGGCCTCATCCTCGACGCCACGCATCTCTGGTTCGGCCTCAAGGGCTGGCAGTGGCTGTTCATCATCGAGGGGCTGCCGGCCTGCCTGCTCGGCCTTCTGGTCCTGGCGTGGCTGCCGGACGGGCCGGCGAAGGCGCGCTGGCTCGACGATTCCGAGCGCGCCGCCATCGCCGCCGACCTGGCGCGCGACCGGGCCGCCGCGACGCATCCGCCGCTGCACGATCTGTGGCCTGCCCTGGCCGATCCGCGGGTGATCCTGCTGGGCCTGGTCTATTTCGGCATCGTCATCGGGCTCTACGGCATCGGCCTGTGGCTGCCGCAGATCGTCAAGGGCATGGGCTTCACCACCGTCCAGACCGGCTGGATCATCGCCCTGCCCTATCTGGTCAGCGCCGGCGCCATGCTGGTCTGGGGCCGGCACAGCGACCGCACCGGCGAGCGCGTGCTGCATGTCGCCCTGCCCGCCCTGGTCAGCGCCATCGGCTTCGCCGGCAGCATCGCCTCGACCTCGAACGTGCTGTCGCTGGTCTTCCTCGGCGTCGCCGCGATCGGCATCTACGCCACGCTCGGGCCGTTCTGGACCATGCCGCCGGTGTTCCTCGGCGGCACCGCCGCGGCCGGCGGCATCGCCCTGATCAACTCGATCGGCAATCTCGGCGGCTTCGTCGGACCCTACGCCGTCGGCTGGATCAGGGAGTCGACCGGCAGCTTCACCGCGGGCATGGGCGTGCTGGCCGCGAGCCTGGCCGCCGCCGCCGCCATCGCCCTTCTGGTGGGGCGGCGGTTCCGCCGCGCCGCGGCGCCGTCGCTGTCGGGCTGACCCGCCGACTCAGCCGAGCGAGTTGATGACCTCGCGATAGGCCGCCTCCGGGTACGCCTTCAGCGTCTTGCTCCGGATGAAGCCCTGGCGGCCGGTCAGCAGGGTGAAGCGGGCCGCGACGGCGTCGTCCGGCGCCTCGTAGACGAGCACGAAATCGTGATCGCCCATGGTCATATAGAAGGCCCTGAACTGGCCGCCCATCTCCTGGAGCAGCGCCTTGGCTGCGTCGAGCCGCTTCGGCGAGTCGGAAACGTTCCGGATCCCCAGCTCGGTCCAACTGCCGAGCATGACATAGGTTGACATCGCATGATCCTCTCCGGCGCCGGGAGGAGCCTGCGCCTCGCGGGCCGGCAACGGGAGTCTATCACAGACCACAGGGCTACAGGTGGCGCCCCTCCAGGATCGCCAGCGTGTAGTCGCGATAGCTCATGCCGAGCTCCTCGGCCCGGGCCAGGCGGCGCAGCGCCACCTCGCGCGGCGGCGTCTTCCACGCGGCCGCATGGGCCTTCTTCCAGCAGAAGTGCCGCCAGGACGGCGCGGAATCCGGATGCTCTTCCTCCAGCGGCGGTCCGCCGTTGTGGCCGAGTCCGGCGAGGAGCTGCGATGGCGAATCTCTCATATTCGGGATCATATCTCGAAACAGAGAAGAAGCCAGCCCCGATCCCGCCGCCACCCTTCCACGGCCGTCAGACGCAATGTTGCATCGCAATTGACAGAAATCGGCCGGGCCTTATCCTGGAGCCAACAACACGACATTCTTCTTGCCCGACGGGCAGGAGCGGCAATGAAGCCCCATCCGCAGGCCGGCGACGGCAGGCGATGGGGCTTCATGCGTTCAGGGGACAGGCGGCACGTGCGGGCGATCTACGCGATCGGTCTTCTCTATTCGACCACCGGGCCCTATGGCGCGATCGGGCGCGAGGCGCTGGACGGCGCCCTGATGGCGCTGGAGGAGGTCAACGCCGACGATGCGTTCGGCTTCACCCTCGCCCCCGTCGCCGCCAACCCCGAGGGCGTGATCGACCGCTATCACACGCTGTGCGAGGCGGCGATCCGCGAGGGCGGCTGCCGCCAGATCGTCGGCACCATCACCTCGCTGTCGCGCAAGGAGGTGCTGCCGACGATCGAGAAGCACGACGCGCTGCTCTGGTACATCTGCCCCTATGAGGGCTTCGAGAGCAGCGAGGCCGTGATCTACACCGGCGCCGCCCCGAACCAGCACATCGTGCCGCTGTTCCAGCATGTGCTGCCGCGCTGGGGCACCCGCGCCGCCCTGCTGGGCTCGAACTACATCTGGGGCTGGGAGGTCAGCCGCGTGGCGCGCGAGCTGATCGGCGCCTGCGGCGGCGAGGTCCTGGCCGAACGCTATCTGCCGATCGGCAGCGAGGATGTCGGCCGGCTGGTCCAGGAGGTGCAGGAGAAGCGGCCGGACTTCATCCTGAACAACCTGATCGGCCCGTCGAGCTACGCCTTCTTCCGCGCCTATCGGGCGCTGGCCGACAGCGACCCCGCCTTCGGGCCGGACCGCTGCCCGATCGTCAGCTGCAACCTGACCGAATGCGAGCTGGGGCTGATCGGCCCGGCCGGCATCGGCCATCTCAGCAGCGCGATCTATTTCGAGGGCGTGGACACGGCAGAGAACCGGGCCTTCCGCGACAGGGTCCGGCAGCGCTTCGGCGCCCGCCGGCGCAGCTCGGCCTTCCTCGCCGGCGGCTATGCCGCGGTGCGGATGCTGGCCGAGGCGATCCGCGAGGCCGGCACCGACGCGCCGGAGGCGCTGCGCCCGGTGCTGCACGCCCGCCGCTTTGCCACGCCGCTGGGGCCGCTCGGCATCGACCCGCGCACCAACCACGCGGCGCTGACGCCCTGCCTGGGCCGGATCGGGGCCGATGGCGGCTTTGAGATCCTGGACCGCGCCGCGGCGCCGGTGGCGCCGGACCCCTATCTGGTCGAGTTCGACGCCGCGGCCCTGGCCCGTCGGGTGCTCAAGCCCGGCGCCGCCCCGCGGCTGAAGCGGGTGAAGTGAGCATGCGCCGCGTCCCCACCCCCAATTTCCGCGGCCGCAGCGCCGTGGTGCTGCACCGGCCGCACGCCGCGGCCGACGCGGTGCTGCGCCAGCTCGAGCGGCTGGGCATCGCCGCCCGGCCGGCCTGGCCGGCGCTGGCCGAGGCCGACCTCGCCGCCGACTTCGTGCTGTTCGACGCCGACACCGCCCATGACGGCCAGTTCCCCTGGCCGGCCGGTTCGCCGCCGATGCCGCTGGTCGCCCTGATCGGGTCGGAGGCGCCCGGCCGGCTGGACTGGGTGCTGGCCCAGGGCGCCACCGCCCATCTGCTGAAGCCGGTCGCCTCCGGCGGCGTGTTCAGCGCGCTGGTGATCGCCGGGCACGGCTTCGCCCAGCGCCGCGACCGCGAGGCCCGGATCGCCGACCTGGAGACCCGGCTTCGCCTGCGGCCCGTGGTGGTGCGCGCCATCCTGACGCTGATGGCGCAGCGGGGGCTGAGTGAGGCGGATGCCTTCCGCGAGATCCGCAGCGCCGCGATGCAGCGCCGGCGCAGCATCGAGGAGCATTGCCTTGACCTCGCCGCCGGCGTCCCGGACCCGGCCGCCGGCCGGCGCGGAGGCTGAGCCGTGGCGATCCTCAGCCAGCTGCTGCGCCGCAGGCTCGCCTTGTTCGGCCTGCTCGTCATCCTGGTGGTGGTGGCCGCCGCCCTCCTCGCGCCCTGGATCGTGCCCTTTTCGCCCGACGAGCAGCTGTTCGACGGGCTGACGCTTGAGGGCGCCCCCCTGGCCCCGGACGGCCGCTTCTGGCTGGGCACCGACCTGTTGGGCCGGGACATGTTCTCGCGCCTGGTCTACGGCGCCCAGACCTCGCTGATCATCGGCGTGGTCGCCAACGGCGCTGCGGTGCTGATCGGCACCTTCTTCGGCGTCGTCGCCGGCTTCGTCGGCGGCTGGCTGGGCGCCGCGATGATGCGCTTCACCGACCTGATGATGGCCTTCCCGGCCCTCTTGCTGGCGATCGTGCTGGCCGCGATCTTCCGGCCCTCGCTGTGGATCGTGGCGCTGGTCATCGCCATGGTGAACTGGGTGCAGATCGCCCGCATCATCTACACCGAGACCCGATCGATCGCGGAGCGCGATTTCATCGAGGCGGAATGGAGCCTCGGCGCCTCCCGCGCCCGCATCCTGCTGCGCCACATCCTGCCGCATCTGCTGTCCACCACCATCGTCTGGGGCACGCTCGGCATCGCCACCACGGTGCTGCTGGAGGCCACCCTGTCCTTCCTCGGCATCGGGGTGCAGCCGCCGACGCCGAGCTGGGGCAACATCATCTTCGAGAACCAGACCTATTTCTCGACAGCGCCCTGGCTGGTGTTCATCCCCGGCGCCGCCATCATCCTCTTGGCCCTGGCCTTCAACCTGGTCGGCGACGCGCTGCGCGACATCCTCGACCCGACGCAGAAGGGCCGGCACTGATGGGCGCCTATCTGCTCCGCCGCCTGGCCCAGGCCGTGCTGATCCTGCTCGGGGTCAGCCTGGTCACCTTCGTGCTGCTGTACCTGCTGCCGGCCGACCCGGCGCGGCAGATCGCCGGACGCAGCGCGACGCCGGAGGTGGTGGCCAGCATCCGCGCCCAGCTCGGCCTCGACCGGCCGTTCCACGAGCAGTATCTGCGCTATCTCGGCGCGCTGCTGCAGGGCGACCTCGGCCGCTCCTACCTGCAGCGGACCGAGGTGGCGACACTGATCATGAGCCGCCTGCCGGCCAGCCTGCTGCTGATGGTCGGCGCCATCGTCTGCGAGCTGGCGCTGGGCCTGACCATGGGCGTGGTCGCGGCGCTGCGGCGCAATACGAGCACCGACCACGCGCTGATGCTGACCTCCTTCATCGGCGTCTCGGCGCCGCAATTCGTCGTCGGCATGCTGCTGCTCTACGTCTTCGCCTGGCAGCTCGCCTGGTTCCCGCTCGGCGGCTACGGCAGCTTCGCGCATCTTGTCCTGCCCTCGCTCACGCTCGGGCTGCTGGGGGCCGGCTGGTATTCGCGGATGATGCGCTCCGCGATGCTGGACGTGCTGCGCCAGGACTACATGCGCACGGCCCGGGCCAAGGGCCTGAGCGCCTGGCGCGTGGTGCTGGCGCATGCCCTGCCCAACGCCCTGCTGCCGATCATCGCCATGATCGGCATCGACATCGGCCTGTTCATGAGCGGCATCGTCGTCGTCGAATCCGTGTTTGGCTGGCCCGGCATCGGCCAGCTGACCTGGCAGGCGATCCAGCGCGTCGACATCCCGATCATCATGGGGGTGACGCTGGTCTCGGCCGTCGCCATCGTGCTGGGCAACCTGCTGGCCGACCTGATCGCCCCGTTCATCGACCCGAGGATCAAGCTGCGGTGACGGACAACCGCACCGAACCACAGGAGGTTTCATGCTGAGGTCCATGCTTCTTGCCGGCGCCGCCGCCCTCACCCTGGCCCTCGCCTCACCCGCGATGGCCCAGGACATCAAGCCGGGCGGCACCATGACGGTCACCTACAAGGACGACGTCACCACCCTCGACCCCGCCATCGGCTACGACTGGCAGAACTGGTCGATGATCAAGAGCCTGTTCGACGGGCTGATGGACTACAAGCCCGGCACCACCGAGCTGGTGCCGGACCTGGCCGAGAGCTTCGAGGTCTCGGCCGACGGCCTGACCTACACCTTCAAGCTCCGCCACGGGGTCAAGTTCCACAACGGCCGCGAGCTGAAGGCCGCCGACGTGAAGTACTCGCTCGACCGCGTGGTCCAGCCGGAGACACAGAGCCCCGGCGCCGGCTTCTTCGATTCGATCCAGGGCTTCGCGGACGTGTCCGGCGGCAAGGCCAAGGAGCTGAGCGGCATCACCGCGCCGGACGACTACACCGTCGTCTTCCATCTGACCCGGCCGGACGCGCCCTTCCTGCACAAGATGGCGCTGAACTTCTCGCATGTCGTTCCCAAGGAAGAGGTGGAGAAGTACGGCGCGGACTTCGGCAAGCACCCGGTCGGCACCGGCGCCTTCAAGATGACCGAATGGACGCTGGGCCAGCGCATCGTGTTCGAGCGCAACCCCAACTACTTCCACAAGGGGCTGCCGCATCTCGACAAGATCGTGTTCGAGGTCGGGCAGGAGCCGGTGGTGGCGCTGCTGCGGCTGCAGCGCGGCGAGGTCGACATCGCCGGCGACGGCATCCCGCCGGCCAAGTTCCTCGAGGTGACCCAGGATCCCGCCTACAAGGGCCTGATCATCCAGGGCAACCAGCTGCACACCGGCTACGTCACCATGAACGTCAAGGCCAAGCCCTTCGACGACGTGCGGGTGCGCCAGGCCGTAAACATGGCGATCAACAAGGACCGGATCATCCGCATCATCAACGGCCGCGCCAAGCCGGCGACCCAGCCGCTGCCGCCGTCGATGCCGGGCTACGCCGCCGACACCAAGGGCTATGCCTATGACGTCGCCGGCGCCAAGAAGCTCATGGCCGGTGCCGGGCTGGCGGACGGCTTCGCCACCGATCTCTACGTCGCCAACACCGACCCGCAGCCGCGCATCGCCCAGGCGATCCAGCAGGACCTGGCCCAGATCGGCATCAAGGCCGAGATCAAGGCCCTGGCCCAGGCCAACGTCATCGCCGCCGGCGGCGACGAGAAGCAGTCGACCATGATCTGGTCGGGCGGCATGGCCTGGATCGCCGACTTCCCGGACCCGTCCAACTTCTACGGCCCGATCCTGGGCTGCGGCGGCGCGGTGCCCGGCGGCTGGAACTGGTCCTGGTACTGCAACGCGGATCTCGACAAGCGCGCGGCCGAGGCGGATTCGATCGCCGATCCGGCCAAGGCGGCGGAGCGCGAGGCCAAGTGGCGCGACATCTTCCTCGACGTCATGAAGGACGCGCCCTGGGCCCCGGTGTTCAACGAACAGCGCTACACCATCCGGTCCGAGCGGATGGGCGGCGACGACGCCCTGTTCGTCGACCCGGTCCACATCCCGGTCAACTACGACAACGTGTACGCCAAAGATGTCCAGTAACCACACCCACACCATCCACGGCGCCCACCACCATTTCGGCTGGAACCGCGCCTTCCCGCCGGTGGCCACGGTCGCGCCGGGCACGACGCTGGAATTCGACTGCCTGGACGCCGCCGGCGGCCAGCTCAGCGCCGCCAGCACGGTCGCCGACGTGGCCACGCTCGACTTCGGCAAGGTCAACCCGGTCACCGGGCCGATCCTGGTCGACGGGGCCGAGCCCGGCGACGCGCTGAAGATCACGCTCGACCACTACGCGCCCTCGGGCTTCGGCTGGACCGCCAACATCCCCGGCTTCGGGCTGCTGGCGGACCAGTTCAAGGACCCGGCGCTGCATCTCTGGCGCTATCAGGCCGACACGCCGGCCCTGTTCTCGACCCTGGCGAAGGTGCCGCTGAAGCCCTTCGCCGGGACCATCGGGGTGGCGCCGGCCGAGCCGGGGCTGCACTCGGTGGTGCCGCCGCGGCGGGTCGGCGGCAATCTCGACATCCGCGACCTGGCGGCCGGGGCGACGCTGTGGCTGCCGGTCGAGGTGGCGGGGGCGCTGTTCTCGATCGGCGACACCCATGCCGCCCAGGGCGACGGCGAGGTCTGCGGCACCGCCATCGAAAGCCCGATGAAGGTGACGCTCACGCTCGACCTGGTGAAGGGCGCCAATCTGAGGATGCCGCGCTTCACCACGCCGGGCCCGGTGACGCGCCATCTGGACGCCAAGGGCTACGAGGTGACGACCGGGATCGGCCCCGACCTGATGGAGGGGGCGCGCATGGCGGTGGCGGAGATGGTCGAGCTCTTGTGCCGCACCCGCGGCATGGCGGCGGTCGACGCCTACATGCTGTGCTCGGTCTGCGGCGACCTCAGGATCAGCGAGATCGTCGACCAGCCGAACTGGGTGGTGTCGTTCTACTTCCCGCGCATCGTCTTCGAATGAGCGGCGGGACGACGCCTCTGCTGAGCGTCCGCAACCTCAGCACGCAGGTCGCGACGCCGGCGGGGCCGAAGCTGGTGGTGGAGGATCTGAGCTTCGACCTGAACCTCGGCGAGACGCTGTGCATCGCCGGGGAATCGGGCAGCGGCAAGTCGATGACCTCGCTGTCGATCATGGGCCTGCTGCCGCAGCCCATGGCCCGGGTCGCCGGCGGCCAGGTGCTGCTGGAGGGCCGCGACCTGCTGGCCCTGTCCGAGCGGCAGATGCGGCGGGTGCGCGGCGGCGAGATCGCGATGATCTTCCAGGAGCCGATGACCAGCCTGAACCCGGTGATGTCGGTCGGCCGGCAGATCGCCGAGGCGATCCGCGCCCACCGCCGGGTGGACGGCGCCGAGGCCCGGCGGCTGGCCCTGGAGGCGCTGGAGGCGGTGCGCATCTCCGAGCCCGAGCGGCGGCTGCGGCAGCATCCGCACGAGCTGTCGGGCGGCATGCGCCAGCGGGTGATGATCGCCATGGCCCTGGCCTGCCGGCCCAAGCTGCTGATCGCGGACGAGCCGACCACGGCGCTGGACGTCACCATCCAGGCCCAGATCCTGGAGCTGATGCGCGACCTGCGGCGCCAGTTCGGCACCGCCCTGATCCTGATCACCCACGACATGGGCGTGGTGGCCGAGATGGCCGATCGGGTGGTGGTGATGAACCAGGGCCGGGTGGTGGAGGGCGGCCCGGTGGTGCCGCTGTTCGAGGCGCCGTGCCAGGACTACACGCGGCAGCTGCTGGCCGCGGTGCCGAAGCTGGGCCAGCTGGCCGGCCGCGACTCGCCGCTGCGCGCCGACACCCCTGCCCTGCCGCAAGCGGCGAACGAGCCGGTCGTGGCGGTGAAGGACCTGACCGTCCGCTTCGACATCGCCGGCGGGCTGCTGCAGCGCACGGTCAGGCGCGTGCACGCCGTCGAGAACCTCTCTTTCACGCTGAACCCGGGCGAGACCCTGGCCCTGGTCGGCGAGAGCGGCTGCGGCAAGTCGACCACGGGCAAGGCGCTGATGGGGCTGGTGCCCTGGCGCGGCTCGATCCGCATCGCCGGGGCCGAGGCCGCCGGCCTGGGGCCCGGCGCGCTGAAACCGCTGCGCCGGAACATCCAGATGGTGTTCCAGGATCCCTACGCCTCGCTCGACCCGCGCATGACCGTCGGCGAGCTGGTGGCCGAGCCTCTGGTGATCCACGGCCTGACCAAGGGGGCTGAGCTGGCCGACCGCGTCGAATGGCTGTTCCGCCGGGTCGGGCTGGCGCCGGAGCTGCGCAATCGCCACCCGCATGAATTCTCCGGCGGCCAGCGCCAGCGCATCTGCATCGCCCGGGCGCTGAGCCTGTCGCCCAAGGCGATCATCGCCGACGAATCCGTCTCCGCCCTCGACGTCTCGGTCCAGGCCCGGGTGCTGGACCTGCTGCACGAGCTGCAGGCCGATCTCGGCCTCGCCTATCTCTTCATCTCGCACGACATGGCGGTGGTGGAGCAGATCAGCCACCGGGTGGCGGTGATGTATCTCGGCCAGATCGTCGAGACCGGCACCCGCCGCCAGATCTTCGAGGATCCGCGCCACCCGTACACCCGCAAGCTGATGCAGGCGGTGCCGATCGCCGATCCGCGCCGCCGCCGCGACCATTTCCAGCGCCTGTCCGGCGAGGTGCCGAGCCCGGTGCGGCCGGTCGGCTACACGCCGGTGCTGGTCGACCTGGCCGATATCGGCGGCGGCCATCTGGTGGCGCGAGAGGCGGCGTAGCACCTGTCTTCAAGCGGAGACTCATCCGCCTTCCCCGCCACTGTCATACCCGGACTTGATCCGGGCATCCAGAGACTGTCGACGCTCTCTGGATTGCCGGGTCAAGCCCGGCAATGACAGAATTAGGGAGAAGGGTTATCTATATCGGGCACACGACAGCGGGAACGCCATCAACTCCAGCTCGCGAATTTTTCTCTAACGAATTTCGGTCCGCTGTTGCACCAGAGTATTGGTCATTTTCATGAAACAGAAGAGGACTAGATTATGGTTCTCGATGATCATATAGGCGATCTAAATTTCACGCCCGCGCATGATGTTGAAAACCGGCCTTCTGTCGCCGATCTGTTCAAAAGGACCAGAAGATGCGGAATATATATTATGGAGTTCCAGAATGACGAACTCTATATCGGGAAAGCCACGGACGTGGTTCGACGATATGGGCAGCACCGAAAAATTCATCAGGACATCAGGACGATCAGATTTCAGAAACTCAAAAGATCCGAACTCGATCAAAGTGAGCGCTCACTGATCTATCGACTCGAGCGCGCCGGCTTCGGCTTGAGAAACGTTACCTTCACAAGCATTCCGCAGCCTGGGTCCGACTTTGAAGGGATCATGCCGATAGACCAGCAGACTCTCTGGCTGGACAAGATGTTCAAGGAAGACAGAAGGGTCGACCGCGCTCAAGATTCAGCAATCGACGCGCGGTCTCTACGCTCGTTCGACAGGCTTCAGAAGGTATGCACGATCGATCCGCATCTATCATTCCTGAGATACTATATAGAAAACCATATCCCATCTCCAAGAAGTTCGGAAATCTCTTTCTGGTCGCTCACCGCTCTTGGAGTAGGCACAAAAGAGCGACCGGACTTTCTCTACCGTCTGAACATGTTTTGGCAGGAAGTATTGTCGGTCTTCGGTGACGGCGAGGACGCGGAAATTCGGCTCCAATGCGCGAAGTCGCCGTTGGAAACGGCCCCCGGTGGCCTCTCGCGAGTTGCCGAGCGCATTGGAGCGGAGTTTGATGAATTCCATTACAAACCGGGCGGATCCGATCAGATATCGCTCTATGCTCGCTGGAATGATGATCCGCTGCGAATTCTCCGAGACGAGGACGTCGCCAGGAGCATCCGCCTGTTCAATCTTCGGCTGATGAACAAGGGGCCGACCAACTTCAGCCGGGCGCATTGCTCCGCCCTCGTCACCGCGGCCTACGAAGCGCCGGATTTCGAGACCCGGGAAGCTCTGTTTTGGAGCCGGTTCCGGAAGCCGCCCGGCAGGCGTTGATCGGCCATATCGCGGATCGCGCAGGGTGGGTCCGCCGGAGCGAATCCACCCTGAGCCGCTACTCCTTCTTCCCCTGCCAGAAGAAGTCGTTCTCCGTCCCCGGTCCCCAGACCAAGCCTTGGACATTCTTGCGCGCGGCGACCGCCTCGACCTGCTGGAACATGAAGGCGTAGGGCCCGGTGTCGCGGATCTTGCGCTGCAGGTCCGCGTACATCGCCTGGCGCTTGGCGGTGTCGGTCTCCAGCACCGCGGCCTCGGTCTCCTTGGTCAGCTCGGGAATGTCCCAGGAGGTACGCCAGGCCGTCGTCTTCATCGGCGGGTTGTCGCCGTTGTCGACATTCATGCCGAAGTTCTGGGCGTTGGTGTGCGGGTCCTGGTAGTCCGGCCCCCAGCGGCCGATCGCGGTCTGGTACTTGCGCGACCGGACCTTGCTGGTCTGCTGCTTGTCGTCGGAGGCGATGATCTGCAGCTCCACCCCGGCCTTGGCGAAGGTCGCCTGGATCGACTGCGCCATCTCCAGATAGGGCGACCCGTTCGGCACGTCGATGCTGATCTTGAAGCCGTCCGGATAGCCGCCCTGCGCCAGCAGCTGCTTGGCCTTGTCGACGTCGAGCTTGAACGGGATGTCGTCGAGGGCGCCGAGGAACCCCTTGGGCAGGAAGTTCTCATGCGGAACCGCCAGGCCCTTCATGAAGCTGTCGGCCATGCCCTGGTAGTCGATCAGGGTTTTCAGCGCCTGCCGCACCTCGACCTTCTTCAGCGGCTCGGTCTGGGTGTTCATCGACAGGTACCAGAGGGTGCCGCGCGGCACCTCCTGCACCGTCACGTCCGGGTTCGACTTCAGCGATTCGAGCTGCTCGCCGGTCAGGCCGCGGGCGATGTCGACATCGCCCTTCTGCAGCAGCAGCAGCTGGGAGGTCGGGTCCAGCACATGGCGGAAGAAGATCCGCTTGAAGCCCGGCTTGCCCCGCCAGTAGTCGTCGAACCGGTTCATCACCAGGCTCTCATTCGGCTTCCAGCCGCCGAGCTCATAGGGGCCGGAGCCGGCGGAATGGGTGTTCAGCCACTCATGGCCGAAATCGCCGTTCTTGGCATTCGCCTCCACCACCTTGCTATCGACCACCGAGGAGACCGTGGCGCTGAGGCAGTTCAGCACGAAGCTGGGCGCGTAGGGCTTGTCGGTCTTGAACACCAGCGTCCGCGCATCCGGCGCCGTGACCATGGCGTCGACATTGTCCGCGGTCAGGCCGAACTGGCCGACGATGAAGGCCGGCGACAGGTTCAGCTTGATGGCGCGGCGGATCGAATAGGCCGCGTCCTCGGCCGTCAGCGGGTTGCCGGAGTGGAACTTGACCCCGTCCCGGATCCTGAAGGCGTAGCTCTTGCCGTCGTCGGCGACGGTCCAGCTCTCGGCGATGCCGGGCAGGAAGTTCGCCGGGTCCTGGGCGTTGTAATAGATCAGCCGGTCATAGACCTGGTTGACGTATTCGGTGGTCGAGAACTCGAACACCTCGGCCGGATCGAGCGTGATGATGTCGTCGATGCGGTAGGCCTGGACCAGCGTGTCCTTCGGCGTCTCGGCCCGGGCCGGCAGTGCCGCGCAGCCGAGCAGGATCGCGGCGACGGCGCCGCGCAGGATTGTTCTCATTGGATGCACCCCCTGTTTGACGTGCGAGGGCGATCGTAGGCCGGCCCCGTGGCGCCGACTAGGCGGATTCGCTCAGGACTTGTCGCATCCGCCTATTTGACGACCTTGCCGATCTCGACCGTCCGGGGCGGCTGGTCCGCCGCCTCGATGCGGGCCGACTGCGCCGGCAGAGTCGCCCCGCCGGGCAGCGCCCGCGGCTTCGCATCGAAGTTCACCGTCACCGTGGTGCCGTCGCCGAAGCTCGAGCGCTGCAGCAGCCGATCCGGCAACAGCACGGCGAAATCGGTCATCGGCCGGGTGAAGACCCGCTCGTGCAGCGGCCGGAACACTTGGTCATAGGCGGCGATCACGGGCAGGTCGCGGTCCAGCTCCGCCGCATTCAGGTGGTAGAGCGGCGGCACCCCGTAGAGCAGCTGCAGCAGCGCCGTGGTCTCGCGCTGGTCCGAGAACTTCAGCGAGCCGTATTCCCAGTGATGGGAGGTGACCACGCTGTCATGCCGCGCGATCTCGTACAGCGGTAAACGGAAGCGCGGATCGGCGACGAACCGCACCATCTCCGGCTTGAGCTTCACCGGGCTGAAGTAGAGCGACGGCGACTCCGGCGGCCAATAGTTGCCGCGGTAGTAGGGCGAGGCCTTGTCCTTCATCTCCGGCACCATCCAGGCGAAGGGCTGGGTGGTCATGCCATGGGCGAAGGCGATCTGCGGCGCGAACAGGGCGGAGCCCCCTTCGCTGCCGACGACCAGGCCGAGCGACGCGGCATAGACCAGGCGGCGGCGGCGCGCCTCGGCATCCTGCGCCTCGCTGGTCTCGCGGCCCGGCGCGTAGTCGTCGAACACCAGGCCGGTGGCGTCGACGTCGAGGAACAGGCTGTCGAGGCCCGCCGCCTTGGCCACGGCCGCGATCCGACGCCTCGCATAGGGCTCCGCCGCGACGGCACTGGCATAGACGCCGCGGCCGGCAAAGCCGGTGACGGTCTTGCCGTTCCTGTCGACATAGCCGGCGGCGGCGAGATCGGCGCCCATCTGCGCCGTCGGCCAGGTGTCGGGCAGGTCCGGCGGATGGGCGCTGCCATAGCTGTCATAGGCGCCGACGAGGTAGCCGGCGGCCTTGGCGGCGGCCACCGCCTCCGGATGCCACAGCGCGTCGCGCCAATCCTCGACGCCGAGCCAGGCACGGGTGAGACCGGCGTTCCGCAGCGCCGCGACGGTGTCGAGCGACAACCCGCCGCCCCAGCGCTCCGGCGGCGCCAGCAGCGGACCGAAGGCCTCGGTCAGGGCA
The DNA here is from genome assembly GCF_042743185.1 of Inquilinus sp. NPDC058860. Taxonomy (NCBI): domain Bacteria; kingdom Pseudomonadati; phylum Pseudomonadota; class Alphaproteobacteria; order Rhodospirillales; family Rhodospirillaceae; genus Inquilinus; species Inquilinus sp. NPDC058860. The sequence continues at coordinate 18,553 of NZ_JBHYMS010000055.1, forward strand.
GCCCGCAGGGGGCCGGCGGCCCAGGCGGCCTCCGCCGCCGGATCGTGCCCGCCCGGCAGCGGATCGACCGGCGCCGTCGGCACGGCCCGGCGCAGGGCGTCGTTGACCGCGCGGGTCAGCGCCGCCCGGCTGTAGGCCGAGACGAAGCCGCCGGTGCCGGCGGCCTCCTTGAACGCCTCCTCGAACGCCTGGCGGCCCTCCGCATCGAAGGCCTGCCACAGCCGGCCGGCCAGATGGCCGGGATCGTCCTTCTTCTGCTGGACCAGCCGGACGAAGGCGCGCCATTGCAGCACATCCTCCGGCTTCAGCGGCCCCTTGCCCCAGAGATAGATGTGCGGAGCGCCGCCCAACCGGGCGACATCCGGCAATGCCGCGATCTTGTCCGCCAGCGAGACGAAGCCCCCGCTCGCCTGCAGCCAGGCGCGATAGGCCTTCGCCCCCGCCAGCGGGTCGGCCGGCCCCGGCACGATGCGGACGACATAGGGTGCGCCGGGCGCCAGGCGGGTGAAGTCGTGCGCCAGCACCGGTCGCGGCCGGCCGCCTTCTTCGACGACGGCGAACCAGGTGTTGAACGGCGTCTCCACCAGCCAGGTGATCGAGACGCCGGCCCGCAGCTCGGTCCAGAACGGCATCGACAGCTGCTCGGTCAGGCCGGCGGGCTCGTAGCGCCGGGTCAGCCAGTCGAGCCAGGCGGGGTCGTCGGCCGGGATGTAGCTGCCCTCGCCGAAGGGCATCGCATAGGCGGTGATCGCCGCCGGGTCGGCTGTCTGCGGCCAGGCCAGGGTCGCCGGGCGGTCGGACCGGATCGACAGGCGCAGCGCCTCGCCCTCGACCGCCGTCTCGATCGTGAAGGCGTCGCCGCCCGCCGCGAGCCGCCAGCCCTGGCTGGTCCGGTCCGTCACCTGTCCCGGGTCCATGGCCGGCACGGCGAGCGCCGCCTCGTCCCCGCCGGCGGGCCGGAACGACACCGCCAGCGTCGCCGGGTCGATCCGGAACGTCCCCGCCGGGGCCGCGATGACGACAGCGTCGGCCGCCAGGACTGGGAGGCCCCCGCCACACAGCAGCATCGCCAGCGCGGCAAGCGCCGCCCGCGACACGATGTCGATCATCCGTCCGATCATGCTCACTCATCACTTCAAAAAGACACCATATACATTTGATATTTATATCATCTTACCTCGAAGTGCGCGATCAGAGCCGTCGTCCGCGAGTCCCGCCAAGGCGGCGGGCGTCGCGGCGGCGAAGGGGCCGGTCGAGAGGCCGGCGAAGGTCTGCATCATGCGGCGTTTGAGCCAGGGCAACCGTGCGACCGGATGGAAGGTCCGGTCGCGCAGGCCCGCGATCCAGCGGTGGTCGGATTGGAAGGCCGGGGTCAGCAGGGCGCTCATGACCTGGTAGAAGCGGACATGCCGGCGCCGCCGTGCGGCGTAGGCGGCCAGCGCCTCCGGCACCGTCCCGGCCCCGGCCAGCGCATCCGCCAGGGCCGCCCCGTCCAGCATCGCCATCGTCACTCCGGCACCGAGCTGCGGGCTGGTGGAATGGGCCGCGTCGCCGATGAAGGCGATGCGGTCGCCATAGGGACGCCGGAGGGTGGCCTGGGCATAGCGGGCGAGCGTCAGCTGGGCCGGATCGGCGATGCCGGCGATGACCGGCGCGATCTCCGGCCACAGGTCCAGCACCTGCCGCCGCCACGGCTCGATCCCGGCGGCCAGGAGCGCCGGATGGTCCGCCACCTTCAGACTCCAGAACAGGATCGCCTTCGGCGCGTCGTCGCCGGGCACGCGGCCGACCGGCAGCAGGCCGATCATCTCCCGCGCGCTGCGGAAGCGCTGCTCCAGCCGGTCCGGCCGCAGCCCGGCCGCCGGGACCGTGGCCCAGACCGCGCCATAGGCATAGGGGCGCGGCCGGACCGGGCCGCCGCCGAGCGGCCGCAGCGCCGAGCCGGCCCCGGTGGCGTCGACCACGAGGTCGGCCGCGTCGAGGCGGCGGCCGTCCCTGGTGATCGGGCACGGCCGGCCGCCGGCGCCGGCGGCAAGGGCCGCGATCTCCACACCGGTCTCGATCGGGATCCGCCGTGCGGTCACGGCCTGCCACAGTGCGTGGAAGATCGCGGCACGATGGATCGCCAGGCCGTGCAGCGCCGGGTCGACCGTGGCGTAGCTCAGGTCGAACACCACCCGGCCCGACGGCTCGGAGCGGGCATGGAGCCTGTCGATCCGCTGCCCCAGGGCCAGGGCGGCGTCGAGCGCGCCGATCCGGCCCAGCGCGGCCAGGCCGGCGGGCTGCAGCATCAGCCCGGCGCCGATCGGCCGCGGCTCCGCGAAGCGTTCGAGCAGCCGCACCCGGTGGCCGGCATCGTGCAGGAAGCAGGCGGCGGCCAGCCCGGCCGGGCCGCAGCCGCAGACGGCGATCGACAGAGAGACGTTCACGATGGGGCTATTCGTTCTCCAGCGCCGCCCGGGAGGCCTGCAGCTTGTCGGCCAGCTCCGGCTCGACCTTGGGATAGGCGAGGTCCAGCCCCTCCACCGCGTCGACGATGGCGGCGGCGACGGCCAGCCGGGTGAACCATTTGCTGTCGGCCGGCACCACGTGCCAGGGCGCGTGCGGCGTGGCGGTGGCCCGGATCATCTCCTCATAGGCCTTCATGTAGTCGGGCCACAGCTGGCGCTCCGCCACGTCCGAAGGCTGGAACTTCCAGTGCTTCTCCGGCTCGTCCAGCCGCTCCAGGAAACGCTTCTTCTGCTCCTCCTTCGAGACGTTGAGGAAGAACTTCAGCACCAGCGTGCCGTTGCGGGCCAGATAGCGCTCGAAGGCGTTGATGTCCTCGAACCGCTCCTTCCAGATCTTCTTCGTCACCAGCCTCGGCGGCAGGTGCTGGCTGCCCAGGATGTCGGGGTGCACCCGGACCACCAGCACCTCCTCGTAATAGGAGCGGTTGAAGATGCCGATCCGCCCGCGCTCCGGCAGGTGCCGGGTGGTGCGCCACATGAAGTCGTGGTCCAGCTCCTCGGTCGAGGGCTGCTTGAAGGACGTGACCTGGCAGCCCTGCGGGTTGATCCCGGACATCACGTGCTTGATGGTGCTGTCCTTGCCGGCCGCGTCCATCGCCTGGAAGATCAGCAGCACCGACCAGCGGTCCTGGGCGTAGAGCTTGTCCTGCATCTCCGCCAGCTTGGCGACGCTCTGGGCCAGAGCCTCCTGCGCCACCGCTTTGTCGTCCAGCCAGGCGGTGTCCGCCGGGTCCCAGTCCTTCAGGCGGAAGCCGTCGCCGTCCTCGATCCGGTACCGCTTCGCCAGCTTGCCCAGCTTGACCATCCGTTCCCCTCCCCGATCGATGCGCGCCGAGGCGGCGCGACGCACACGATCGAGGCAGGAATTTCGTCGGTCTGGCAAATCGGAGATGATGCCGCGCCTTCCGCAGCGGGGACCGCATGAGCCGGCACGTCCATTTCATCACCCATCCCGACGTGCTGATCGACCCGGCCGTGCCGGTGCCGGACTGGCCGCTGTCGGAGCGCGGCCGGGCCCGCATGCGGGCGGTGCTGGACCAGCGCTGGGCGCCGCGGCTGCGCAGCCTGTTCTGCAGCACCGAGCGCAAGGCCCGGGACGGTGCGGCCATCCTCGCCGAGGTCTTGGGCCTGCCGGTCATGGAGCTTCAGGATCTCGGCGAAAACGACCGATCATCAACCGGTTACCTGCCGAAGCTCGAGTTCGAGGCGATGGCCGACGCCTTCTTCGCGCGGCCGCAGGAGAGCGTGCGCGGCTGGGAACGCGCCGCCGACGCCCAGCGCCGCATCGTCGCCGCGGTCGACGAGGTCCTGCGCCGGGCACCGGCCGAAGGCGACATCGCCATCGTCTCGCATGGCGGGGTCGGGGCTTTGCTGCTGTGCCATCTGCAGGGCCGGCCGATCAGCCGCGCCGCCGACCAGCCCGCCGGCCAGGGCGGCCATTGCTACGCCTTCGCGGCGGAGGACCGGCGGCTTCTGCACGGCTGGCGGTCGATAGGCTAACATCATCTTTATCAATCTGTTACAGCATAATTTTAAAGTGATCCGAAGATACTCCAGCCCTTCCTGTCATCGCAATCACGGTGCAGAATTGTCGACAACCTCTCCTGCTCCCATTGCGCTTGCCATCTCCCGGTGCGATGACGCCGGCATGATCACCGCCCCGACCGACGCCGAGATCCTGGCCCGCCTGCTGTATCGCGACGGGCTGATGCTGATCCTCGACAAGCCGGCCGGGCTGCCGGTGCATGCCGGCCCCAAGGGCGGGCCGGTGCTGGACCATCATCTCGACGCGCTGCGCTTCGGCCTGCCGCAGCCGCCCGCCCTGGCCCACCGGCTGGACAAGGACACCAGCGGCTGCCTGGTGCTGGGCCGGCACCGCAAGGCCACTGCGACGCTCGGCGAGCTGTTCGCCTCCGGCCGGGTGGCGAAGACCTACTGGGCGGTGGTCGAGGGCAGCCCGGTCGAGGATGAAGGCCGCATCGACCTGCCGCTGGCGAAGCGGTCGGCGCAGCGCGGCTGGTGGATGAAGGTCGATCCCGCCGGCCAGCCGGCGCAGAGCGACTTCCGCGTGCTGGGCCGCGCCGGCGGCCTGGCCTGGCTGGAGCTGCGGCCGCTGACCGGGCGCACCCACCAGCTGCGGCTGCACTGCTCCGCCTCCGGCTTCCCGATCCTGGGCGACGCGATCTACGGCACCGCCGGCCGGGGCCCCGAGGCCCCGCCGCTGCACCTGCACGCCCGCGCCGTGTCGGTGCCGCTCTACCCGAAGAAGCCGCCGGTCACCGCCGAGGCGCCGCCGCCGCCCCATCTCGCCAAGACCCTGCGGCGCTTCGGTGCCGGCACGGCCGACTGAGCGACTCTCACCCCGGCGCGGTTGCGGCCGACACATCGGCTCCCGGCTCCGAGTCGCCCGGCTCTCCCGCTTGCTTGCCGTTCCCGGAGGACGCCCCTGCCAGGTCCCGGCCGGATGACCGTGCCACCGGAGCGGGCAGCGAAAGCTTCGCAAACCGGCCGCGACAGGACCGATCGGGACACAACACATGGCGCCTCAGGCCTCTGGGAACCACAACCTGTTGCATATCCGGATCGAACCGGGTTCAATGGTCCCGAACCCCCGTGTTGACGGCCGGATCGCGCCCGGCTACGCCCCTGACCGTGACAACAGCAGCCCGCACCCGCCCCGCCATCCGCTTCCGTGGTCGCTCCTTCATGGCGCTCGTCCTGGCGCCGGAACCGCCGATCACCGACTGGCTCACCGAGCTCGACGCCCAGATCCAGCGCTCGCCTGCGTTCTTCCAGGGCCGCCCCGTGGTGGTCGACCTGTCGGCCCTGCCGATGCGCAAGCAGGACCTGGCGGCGCTGATCGAGGACCTGCAGCAGCGCGATATCCGCCTGATCGGGATCGAGGGCGCCGACCCGTCCTGGCTCGGCTCCGAGGCCTGGGGCCTGCCGCCGCTGATGACCGGCAGCCGCCCCGCCGGGATGATCGAGGTGCCGGACGGCGCCACGGCCGCGACCGCACCGCCCGCCGAGGCGCGGCCCGCCGCCTCGCTGCTGCTGGACCGGCCGGTGCGCTCCGGCCAGTCGGTGATCTTCCCGGAGGGCGACGTCACGGTCGTGGGCTCGGTCGCCTCGGGCGCCGAGATCATCGCCGGCGGGTCGATCCACGTCTACGGCACGCTGCGCGGCCGGGCGATCGCGGGATCCACCGGCAACGGCAGCGCCCGCATCTTCTGCCGCAAGCTCGAGGCGGAGCTTCTGGCGATCGACGGTCTCTACAAGACCGCGGACGACATGGAGCCGAAGCTGCGCGGCAGGGCGGTGCAGGCTTGGCTCGACGGCGACGCCATGGTTCTGGCAGCCCTGGACTGAGGCATTAGAGGAGAGGAGCGAATATGGCCAAGGTCTTGGTCGTGACATCCGGAAAAGGCGGGGTCGGCAAGACGACCTCCACCGCAGCGCTGGGCGCGGCCTTGGCCCAGACCGGGCAGAACGTCGTCGTCGTCGATTTCGACGTCGGCCTGCGCAATCTCGACTTGGTGATGGGGTCGGAGCGGCGGGTCGTGTTCGACCTGATCAACGTCGTCCAGGGCGACGCCAAGCTGCCGCAGGCGCTGATCCGCGACAAGCGGATCGATACCCTGTCGCTGCTGGCCGCGTCGCAGACCCGCGACAAGGATGCCCTGACCATGGAGGGCGTGTCGCGCGTCATCGGCGAGCTGAAGGAGAAGTTCGACTGGGTGATCTGCGACAGCCCGGCCGGCATCGAGAAGGGCGCCGTGCTGGCCATGCGCCACGCCGACATGGCGGTGGTGGTGACCAACCCCGAGGTCTCCTCGGTCCGTGATTCGGACCGGATCATCGGCCTGCTCGATTCCAAGACCGAGCGCGCGGAGAAGGGCGAACGGGTCGAGAAGCACCTGCTGCTGACCCGCTATGACCCGATGCGGGCCGAGCGCGGCGAGATGCTGAAGACCGAGGACGTGCTGGAGATCCTGTCGATCCCGCTGCTCGGCATCATTCCGGAGAGCGAGGAGGTGCTGCGGGCCTCGAACATGGGCGCGCCGGTCACCCTCAACGCCCCGCTGAGCGCCCCGGCCCGGGCCTATGCCGACGCGGCGAAGCGCCTGAAGGGCGAGGTTCTGGAGATGACGGTCCCGAGCGACAAGAAGGGGATCTTCGCCAAGCTGTTCGGCCGGAGGGTCGCATGAGCCTGTTCAGCTTCTTCACCAAGCGCAACTCCGCCCCCGTGGCGCGGGAGCGGCTGCAGATCCTGCTGGCGCATGAGCGGTCGGTGATCGGCGGACGGTCCGACCTGATGGCGATCCTGCAGGAGGAGATCCTGGCGGTGATCGCCAAGCACATCGCGGTCGACCGCGAGAAGGTGCAGGTCAAGCTCGACCGCGGCGACTCGGTGTCCACGCTCGAAGTCGATATCGAGATCCCGACCCCGGAGGGCCCCGCCCGGATTGCCGCGCAGGGCTGAGCGCCGCCCGCCTCACCCAGAAGGGGCGATGCGGAAGGCCCCGGTGAGACGCCGCTCCGGTCCCGGCGCAGCCGATCCGGCCGGATTCCTCCCCAAAGCAGCCTCGACGGCGCAGCTCAGCCCTTCGCCGCCTCGATGGTCAGGCTGAGCGGCAGGCTCGGCCGGTCCGCCGGCATCCGCCACAGCCCGTCCGCCCCCTGCACCAGGCACGGCCACATCCGCCAGGCGGTGGCGTCATGCTCGTGCAGCGCCGTCAGCCGCATCCCGGCCGCCAGCAGCGCGCCGACGATCGCGCCGAGCGGATGCATCCACTCGACCGAACGGGTGTGGGTGAAGACGGCGTCGCGGTCGGCGTAGCTGCCCTGTGCGTCGGATTCGAACGGCGCGCCGCCGAAATAGGTGTAGGTCGGCACGATCGGCGCCTCCGGGCCGGCCTGGTCGAGCGGCCTCGCCGCCGGATGGTCGTCGAGGAAGTAGAGCCGGCCCCCGGGCTTCAGCAGCGCCGCCACCACCTGTGCCCAGCGGGCGATGTCGGGCAGCCAGATAATCGTGCCCCAGCTGGTGAAGACAAGGTCGTGGAGGCCCTCGCCGAGCAGGCGCGGCGCATCGTAGACGTCGCCCTCGACGAACTCGGCGCTGCTGCCGGTCTCGGCCGCGAGCGCCCGGGCCGCGGCGACGGCCTGGGTGGAGAAGTCGAGGCCGGTGACCCGGGCGCCGCGCCGGGCCAGGTACATCGTGTCCATGCCGAAATGGCACTGCAGATGGGCCACGCGCAGCCCGGCGATGTCCCCGATCTCCGCTGCCTCGATCGGCCCCAGGTCGGTCTCGCCGCGCCGGAAGCCGTCGACATTGTAGAAGGTGGAGCGGAGATGCACCGCCACCCGCTCGTCCCAGTTCGCCCGGTTGAGCGCAACGCCCTCGTGCATCGATCCCTCCCCGGCTGCATTGTCCGGGCCATGCTTCTATCACAAAGAGAGACACGACGTAGGTTGGGTTCGCGGTAAGCGAACCCAACGCAGTTCCGGGGGCCGGCCGATGTTGGGTTCGCTGCCGCGAACCCAACCTACAATGGCCGTTCGGCTGGCTAGCCCGGGGCGCGACGGGCCGGCATCGCCGACATGCCGTCGACCGCGCGAAGCATCCCGGCATAGAGCGTCCGGGTCACCCGGGCCGAAGTCAGGACCGCGTCGATCTCGGCCTGATCGTCGAGCGCCGGCAACGCCGCGGCCAGCGTCCGCACATGGCCTTCCCTGGCCTCGACGCGGCTGCGCAGGAAGCCGAGCGCCCGGCGGATGCCGGCGATCCGCGCCGTGCGCAGCAGGCCGTCCACCGCCGCCCCGGCGCAGGTGGCGGCGAGATATTCGAGCAGATAGGCGACGCCGAGGAAGCCGGCGGGATGGTCGCTGCGGCCGAGGAACCGGAACCAGGCGATCCAGGCCTGGGTCGGCGGTGCCGGCATCGAGGTGACCACATCCGCCCGGCTGAAGCCGAGCGCCTCGAGGTCGTCCAGCAGCCGGAGGTCCAGCCCCGCCACCTCCTTCGCCTTCTCCTGCAGCAGCAGGGCCAGCGGCATGTGCCGGCCGTGATCCAGCATCCGTTCCGCCGCCAGGGCCAGGGTCGGCTGCAGCGCGTGCTGGTAGTGATAGGCTTCGCGCAGGGTGTTCGCATAGGTCGCGATCCCGGCCGAACCGTCGAGCAGGCTGCGGGCGCTGCGGGTCTGCCGCACCGCGACGACCATGGCCACAGCCTCGGCATGAAGCACATCGAAGAATGTCGCGCCCATCCGGATCACCATTTATGGGATACGAACAAATCGTAAACACTATTTAATCTGCAAGGCAATACCATTTTTGGTGGTGCATCCCGCGCCCCCTGCCCGTCGCCGCTACGCTTGCCCCGCGGACCGGGCGACGATACGAATGCCGCCCATCAGCGCCTTCGGCGCTCTCGTTCTCCGGAGTTGTGTTTCATGGAGCTGCACGATCTCATCCGCAGCCTCGGGCTCGATCCCGACGCTCTGACCGGCGGCACGCTGGTCGTCCGGTCGCCGGTCGACGGCGCCGAGATCGCCCGCCTGCGCGAGCATACGGAAGCCGATGTCGACGCCGCGATCGAGCGCGCGTCCAACGCCTTCCTGAACTGGCGCACCGTGCCGGGCCCGCGCCGCGGCGAGCTGGTGCGCCTGTTCGGCGAGGAGCTGCGCGCGCACAAGGCCGAGCTGGGTCGGCTGGTCTCGATCGAGGCCGGCAAGATCCTCCAGGAAGGCCTGGGCGAAGTGCAGGAGATGATCGACATCTGCGACTTCGCCGTCGGCCTCTCCCGCCAGCTCTACGGCCTGACCATCGCGTCCGAGCGCCCCGGCCACCGCATGGCCGAGACCTGGCACCCGCTGGGGCCGGTCGGCGTCATCTCGGCCTTCAACTTCCCGGTCGCCGTCTGGTCCTGGAATGCGGCGCTGGCCTTCGTCTGCGGCGACCCGGTGATCTGGAAGCCGTCGGAGAAGACCCCGGTCACCGCGCTCGCCACCATGGCGATCTTCCGCAAGGCGGCCGAGCGCTTCGGCGGCGTGCCGGACGGCCTGGCCGAGATCCTGATCGGCGGCCGCGGCATCGGCGAAAAGCTGGTCGACAGCCCGAAGGTGCCGCTGATCTCGGCCACCGGGTCGACCCGGATGGGCCGCGAGGTCGGGCCGCGCGTCGCTCGGCGCCTCGGCCGCTCGCTGCTCGAGCTCGGCGGCAACAACGCCATGATCGTCTGCCCCTCGGCCGATCTGGACATGGCGGTCCGCGCCATCCTGTTCGGCGCCGTCGGCACCGCCGGCCAGCGCTGCACCTCGCTGCGCCGGCTGTTCGTGCATGACAGCGTCTACGACAAGCTGGTGCCGGCGCTGAAGCAGGCCTACGGCGCCGTGCGCATCGGCAGCCCGCTGGAGCAGGGCACGCTGGTCGGGCCGCTGATCGACCAGGCCGCCTTCGACGGCATGCAGAAGGCGCTGACGGCAGCCCGCGACCAGGGCGGCACCGTCACCGGCGGCGAGCAGGTCACGGCCGGCGCGCCGCAGGGTGGCTACTATGTCCGCCCGGCGATCGCCGAGATGCCGGCGCAGAGCGACATCGTCAGGCACGAGACCTTCGCGCCGATCCTCTACGTCATGAAGTACCGGGAGTTCGGCCAGGCGCTGATGCTGCACAACGACGTGCCGCAGGGCCTGTCCTCCTGCATCTTCACCACCGATGTGCGCGAGGCCGAGACCTTCCTGTCGGCTGCGGGCAGCGACTGCGGCATCGCCAACGTCAACATCGGCACCTCGGGCGCCGAGATCGGCGGCGCCTTCGGCGGCGAGAAGGAGACCGGCGGCGGGCGCGAGAGCGGCTCGGACGCCTGGAAGGCCTATATGCGCCGGCAGACCGCGACGGTGAACTACAGTCGCGAGCTGCCGCTGGCCCAGGGCATCGTCTTCGACCTGGGTTAGCGGCTCACAAATCCGACAAAACGCAGGCGGGCGGCGGTTCCTTGACGGGTCCCCGGCCGCCTGCGCTAATGCGCAACAGACGCCCGGCGACGTCAGCCGGGGAGACAAACACGGGGGGCTCCTCATGCATATCAGCCGTTTGGCATTGGCTGCGGGCGCGGCGCTGGCGCTGCTGTCCTCGGCCGCCGTCGCCGCCGACAAGGTCACGGTCGCCGTCACCGCGATCGTCGAGCACCCGGCGCTCGACGCCGCCCGCGACGGCGTGAAGAAGGCGCTGGAAGAAGCCGGCTACAAGGACGGCGACAACCTCGTCTTCCAGTATGAATCGGCCCAGGGCAACCCGGCCACCGCCGCCCAGATCGCGCAGAAATTCGTCGGCGAGAACCCGAACGTGATCGTGCCGATCGCCACCCCTTCGGCCCAGGCCGTGGTCGCGGCGACCCAGGACATCCCGGTGGTCTTCACCGCGGTCACCGATCCGGCCGGCGCCCAGCTGGTGAAGAACCTGGACAAGCCGGGCGGCAACGTCACCGGCATCTCCGACCTGTCTCCGCTGGCCGACCACTTGAACCTGATCAAGGAGATCGTGCCGAATGTGAAGACCATCGGCGTGCCCTACAATCCGGGCGAGGCGAATGCGGCGGCGCTGATCGCGGCGCTGCAGGAGATGGCGCCGGAGTGGAAGGTCGAGATCGTCACCGCTGCGGCGTCCAAATCGGCCGACGTCCAGGGCGCGGCGCAGAGCCTGGTCGGCAAGGTCGACGTGATCTACGTGCCGACCGACAACACCATCGTCTCGGCGCTCGAGGCGGTGATCGCGGTCGGCACCGAGAACAAGATCCCGGTGTTCTCCGGCGACACCGACAGTGTCTCCCGCGGCGCCATCGCCTCGGTCGGCTTCGACTATTTCGAGGTCGGCCGCCAGACCGGCGCGGTCGTGGCCCGGGTGCTGAAGGGCGAGAAGCCCGGCGACATCGCGGTCAAGAACGCCAGCGGCACCGACCTGTTCGTGAACACCAAATCGGCCGCGGCGATGGGCGTCACCGTCCCGCAGGCGGTGCTGAGCCGCGCCAAGAAGGTGATCAACTGACCTCCCGTAGGTTGGGTTCGCGGCCGCGAACCCAACATCGTCGTCATGACCGGCGAGGTGTTGGGTTCGCCAAGGCGAACCCAACCTACGCGTTCGCGCCCCGATCGGGCCGTCCGGACATGACAGATCCGGCCGGAGCCCGTATATCGGGGCCTTCTCGTGTCCGCGGCCGCCGTCGGCCGCTCCGCAGGACGTGTCGATGAGTCTGTTCGCCTTTCTCGGCGCGATCGAAATCGGGCTGATCTTTGCCTTGGTCGCGCTCGGGGTGTTCCTGTCCTTCCGGGTGCTGAACTTTCCCGATCTCACCGTCGACGGCAGCTTCCCGCTCGGCGCCGCCACAACCGCCACGCTGATCGTCGGAGGTCTCGACCCGGTGCTGGCGACGCTGGTCGGGGTGGCGGCCGGTGCCCTGGCCGGCCTGGTCACCGCCTGGCTCAACGTCCGCTTCGGCATCCTGCACCTGCTGGCCAGCATCCTGACCATGATCGCGCTGTTCTCGATCAACCTGCGGATCATGGGAAAGCCGAACGTCGCCCTGATCAACCAGGACACGGTGATCAACCTGTTCGCCTGGCTGTCGCCGGTGATCGAGGGCACCGGGCTGCCCGCACGGGCGACGCTGAAGGTCGTGGTGCTGGCGATCATCGTGCTGGTCGTCGGCCTGGCCCTCGGCCGCTTCCTGACCTCGGAATTCGGCCTGGCCATGCGCGCCACCGGCGCCAATTCGCGGATGGCGCGGGCGCAGGGCATTTCGACCACGCTGCACATCTATGTCGGCATGGCGCTGTCGAACGCGCTGGTGGCGCTGGCCGGCGCCCTGTTCGCCCAGACCGCCGGCTTCGCCGACGTCACCGTCGGCACCGGCACGATCGTCAGCGGCCTCGCCGCCGTGATCCTGGGCGAGACCATCTTCCGCACCCGCTCGATCGTGATGATGCTGCTGGCCTGCGTGATCGGCGCCGTGCTGTACCGCATCGCCATCGCGCTGGCGCTGAACACCGGCTGGCTCGGGCTGCAATCCTCGGACCTCAACCTGGTGACCGCCGTGCTGGTCGGCATCGCCCTGATGCTGCCGGGTGTCCGCAACCCGTTGAAGACCCTGTTCCGGCGGAGCGCCTGAGATGATCCGAGTCCAGGACGTCCATGTCACCTTCGGCCGCGGCACGCCGCTCGAGAACCGGGCCCTGCGCGGGCTCGACCTGACCATCCCGGCCGGCGAGTTCGTCACCGTCATCGGCTCGAACGGCGCCGGCAAGTCGACCCTCCTGAACGTGCTGAGCGGCGACGCTGTGGCGGAGCGCGGGCGGGTCGAGATCGACGGCGTCGACGTCACCCGCTGGCCGGCGCCGAAGCGGGCCGGCCTCGTCGCCCGCGTGTTCCAGGATCCGATGGCCGGCACCTGCGAGGGGCTGTCGATCGAGGAGAACATGGCCCTGGCCCATGCCCGCGGCCGGGCGCGTGGCCTCGCCGCCTCGCTCGACGGGCCACGGCGCGCGGTGTTCCGCGACAAGCTGGCGGTGCTTGGACTGGGGCTGGAGAACCGGCTGGGCGATTCCATGGGCCTGCTCTCCGGCGGCCAGCGCCAGGCGGTCAGCCTGCTGATGGCGACGCTGGCCGGGATGAAGATCCTGCTGCTGGACGAGCACACCGCGGCGCTCGACCCCCGCACCGCGGATTTCGTGCTGCGGCTGACCTGCAAGATCATCGAGGAGCAGAGGCTGACGGCGCTGATGGTCACCCATTCGATGCGCCACGCCCTCGACCACGGCAGCCGCACGGTGATGCTGCATGAGGGCCGGGTCGCCTTCGACGTCGCCAATGACGACCGCAGCGGCCTGGACGTGCCGGACCTGCTGAAGCTGTTCAGCAAGGTCCGCGGCGAGCAGCTCGACGACGACGCCCTGCTGCTGGCCTGAGATCTGCTATTTGCCGTCGGCGTCCAGCGGCCGGCCCCAGAGCAGGTGGCGGATCACCGGCAGGAGCACGGCGATGCCGAGGCCGAGCGCCGGCCACTGCACCCAGAGGTCGGTGGGGTTGGTCATCAGGTTGATGATCAGCAGAACGGTCACGACGACGAGAGCGCCGAGGAACCGGCGGCGCAGCCGGTCGAAGATCTCGCGGCCGGGCCGCGGGACCGCGGCGGGCGAAGCCGTCCGGTCCATCCGATGCGCGCCCGGCCCGATCCGCAGGGCATAGACCCGCACCGGATCGGCGATGTTCTTCATCGACCGCGGGCCGAGATCGGCGAAGCCGGTCTCGATCTTGCTGCGGACCTGCTCATAGACCGCGCCGGACAGGCAGATGCCGCCCGGCACCGCCACCTCCTGCAGCCGCGCCGCGACATTGACGCCGTCGCCCAGCAGATCGCCGCCGCTGACCACCACGTCGCCGAGATTGACGCCGATGCGCAGCCGCATGCGGTCGTCCTCAGGCTGGCCTTCGGCCCAGACACCGAGCCTGTCCTGGGCCACGATCGCGGCCTGCACCGCGGCCAACGCGCTGGGGAATTCGGCCAGAAGCCCGTCGCCTGCCAGGTTGAAGACGCGACCGCCCTGCCCTTCGATCGCCGTCCGCAGGATGCCGCGGGCTTCGTCGAGCCGGGCCAGAGTGCCGGTCTCGTCGCGCCCGACCAGCCGCGAATAGCCGACCACGTCGGCGCAGAGGATGGCGGTCAGGCGGCGTTCCGGCTGGGGCATGAATCGGTCTCGCAACGCGTTGGGACCGGATCATACCGCAGCCGCGGCGTGACCGCGAGCCCATTGGGAACAAAATGCGAACGAACGGACAAAATCCCAACCGCCGGATACGGAGATCAGCCGGTCTCGCCCTGCCGCCACAGCCACGCGGCGCCACGGACGCCGCTGCTGTCGCCGTGCCTGGCCTTCAGGATCGGCGTGGCGCATTCCCGGCCGAACACGATCGGCGGCAGGCGCTTCGGCACCTCGTCATAGAGGCGGGCGACATTCGACATGCCGCCGCCGAGCACGATGGCGTCGGGGTCCAGCAGGTTGACGACATGGGCCAGGCCGCGGGTCAGCCGGCCGATGTAGCGCTCCAGCGTGGCCGAGGCGTCCGGATCGCCGGCTTCGGCCCGCGCCACCACCTCGTGCGTCGAGATCTCCTGCCCGGTGACGCGGACATGGTCCTTGCCGAAGCCGGTGCCGGAGATCCAGGTCTCGAGGCAGCCCTGCTTGCCGCAGTAGCAGTCCGGGCCCGGCAACTCCTCGGGCGTCGCCCAGGGCAGCTGGTTGTGGCCCCACTCGCCGCCCACGCCGTTGCCGCCGCGATGGGCGCGGCCGCCGACGGCGATGCCGGCGCCGGTGCCGGTGCCGATGATGACGGCGAAGACCAGCCCCAGCCCCGCCGCGGCGCCGTCGGTCGCCTCCGACACCGCCAGGCAGTTGGCATCGTTCTCGCAGCGCACCTCGCGGCCGAGCGCGGCGCTGAGGTCCTTGTCGAAGGGCTTGCCGATCAGCCAGGTGGAGTTGGCGTTCTTGACCAGGCCGGTCTGCGGCGACAGCACGCCCGGCATGCCGACGCCGACGGTGCCGCGCTGGCCGACCGCGGCTTCGACCGCGCCGACGAGGTCGCGGATCGCCTGGACCGTGCCCTCATAGTGGCGCGGCGTCGGGATGCGCTGGCGGTGCAGCTCCGTCCCGGCATCGTCCAAGGCGATCGCCTCGATCTTCGTGCCTCCGAGATCGACGCCGATCCGCATACCCGCCTCCGCCCGTCTTCAAGCCAGAAAAAGGGCCCCACACCAAGCTGCGGGACCGCACCGTCCGCATGCGCGCCCGCGGCTATTTCGCCGCGAGCACCATGATCATCTGCCGGCCTTCCATCTTCGGCATCTGCTCGACCTTCGACAGGTCCTGCAGCTCGTCGCGCACCTTGACCAGCACGTTCATGCCGATCTCCTGGTGCGCCAGCTCACGCCCGCGGAAGCGCATGGTCACCTTGACCTTGTCGCCCTCCTCGAGGAAGCGCCGCGCGCTGCGCATCTTCACGTTATAGTCATTGTCGTCGATGTTCGGGCGGAGTTTGATCTCCTTGACATCGATGACCTTTTGCCGCTTTCGCGCCTCGTTCTTCTTCTTCTGCGCTTCGAATTTGAATTTGCCGTAATCGAGAATCTTGCAGACCGGCGGCTCGGCATTCGGCGAGATCTCGACAAGGTCCAGCCCGGCCTGCTCGGCGGCCCAGAGAGCCTCGCGCAGGGGCACGACCCCGATCATCTCGCCATCCGCACCGACCAGCCGCACCTGCGCCGAGTCGATCTCGCGGTTCACCCTCGGCCCTTCGCGGGTCGGCAGGGCATTCGTCGGTAGTCTAGCTATGGATAGCCTCCGTCAATTGCTGCGACCCCGTCTGCACCTCCCCCCTCGTGGATGTCAACGGTGATCGCGCCTCTTCCCCAAGTTTATGAAGCGCCTCGCCCAGGGCAAGGACTTCCTGCGCCTCGCCGCCCAGGCGACGCAGCGCCACATTCCGGTTCTCCGCCTCGCGTTTTCCGACCACCAGCATCAACGGCACCTTCTTCAGGCTGTGCTCGCGGACCTTGTAGTTGATCTTCTCGTTGCGCAGGTCGATCTCGGCCCGGATGCCGGCGGCGAGCAGCGCCGCATGCACCTCCTGCGCATAGCCGTCGGCTTCGCTGGTGATGGTCGTGACCACCGCCTGCACCGGCGCCAGCCACAGCGGCAGCTTGCCGGCATAGTTCTCGATCAGGATGGCGATGAAACGCTCCAGCGAGCCCAGGATCGCCCGGTGCAGCATCACCGGCCGGTGCTTGGCCCCGTCCTCGCCGACATAGGTGGCGTCGAGCCGCTCCGGCAGCACGAAGTCGAGCTGCAGCGTGCCGCATTGCCAGGACCGGCCGATCGCGTCCTTCAGGTGGAACTCCAGCTTCGGGCCGTAGAAGGCGCCCTCGCCCGGCGCGTATTCGAACTCCCAGCCGGCGGCGGTCACCGCGTCGGCCAGGCCCTTCTCGGCCTTGTCCCAGATCGCGTCGGTGCCGGCGCGAACCTCCGGCCGGGTCGCCAGCTTGACCGAGACGTTGTCGAAACCGAGGTCGTCATAGACCTCTTCCAGCAGCTCGCAGAAGCGCCTCGCCTCCTCCGTCACCTGGTCCTCGGTGCAGAAGATGTGGGCGTCGTCCTGGGTCATCTGGCGCACGCGCATCAGCCCGTGCAGCGCGCCCGAGGCCTCGTTGCGGTGGCAGCAGCCGAACTCCGCCATCCGGATCGGCAGGTCGCGATAGCTGACGATGCCCTGCTTGTAGATCTGCACATGGCAGGGGCAGTTCATCGGCTTGATGCCGTACATCCGCTCCGGCGAACCGTCCTCCTTCTGGCCGATCGCCACCTTGAACATGTTGTCGCCATACATGTCCCAGTGGCCGGACGCCTTGAACAGGCTGGAATCGACCAGCTGCGGCGTGCGCACCTCCTGGTAGTCGGCGGCATCCAACTTCGCCCGGATGTAAGATTCGAGTGTGCGGAACAGGGTCCAGCCCTTCGGATGCCAGAACACGCTGCCGGCCGCCTCCTCCTGCAGATGGAACAGGTCCATCTCGCGGCCCAGCTTGCGGTGGTCGCGGCGCTCCGCCTCCTCCAGCTGGTGCAGATGGGCGTCGAGCTCCTTCTGGTCGCGCCAGGCCGTGCCGTAGATCCGCTGCAGCATGGCGTTGCGGTGGTCGCCGCGCCAATAGGCGCCGGCCACCTTCATCAGCTTGAAGCCCTGCCCCACCCCGCCGGTCGCCGGCATATGCGGGCCGCGACACAGGTCCAGCCAGTCGCCCTGGCGGTAGATCGAGATCGGCTCGCTCTCCGGCAGGTCCTGGATGATCTCGGCCTTGTACTTCTCGCCCTTGTCCTTGAAGAACTCGATCGCCTCGGTCCGGTCCCAGACCTCGCGGGCGAAGGGCGCGTTGCGGCCGATGATCTGCCGCATCTTCGCCTCGATCTTCTCCAGATCGTCGGGCGTGAACGGCTCGTCGCGGGCGAAGTCGTAGTAGAAGCCGTTCTCGATCGCCGGTCCGATGGTCACCTGGGTGCCGGGATACAGCTCCTGCACCGCCTCGGCCATGACATGCGCGGCGTCGTGCCGGATCAGCTCCAGCGCCTCGGGCGAGCTGCGGGTGACGATGCCGATCCTGGCGTCGCGGTCCACCACGGTCGCCAGGTCCATGAGCTTGCCATCGATGGTCACGGCGATCGCCGCCTTGGCGAGGCTCCTGGAGATGTCGGCGGCGATGTCGGCGCCCGACATCGGGCGGTCGAAGCGGCGGACCGCGCCGTCGGGCAGGGTAATGGCGATGCCGCCAGGGCTCGACACCTCGGCCATGAGTCTATCCACGTTCTGTCGTCCGGAGAGGGCGAGGCACTGTAGGGGGCAGGCGGGGCCTGTCAAGCGGTCCGGGCCGCCGCACGCTCATGTCGCCTGCGACGGCGAGGATTGGCGCATCACCCGCGGCGGCTTGATCGGCCGCTTCGGGGTCAGGCGCCAGCGCTTGTGCAGCCACAGCCACTGTTCGGGCCGGGTGCGGATCCAGCCTTCGACCACCCGGTTCAGCCGGACGACGCCCTCCTCGACATCGGCCTTGCGGTCGCCGGTGCGGGGGATGTCGAGCGGCGGGTCGATCACCGCGCGGTAGCGGGCGCCCTTCGTGCGCTCCACCCGCATCGGCAGCAGCGCGCAGTTGAAGTGGTAGGCCATCTCGACCGCGGCCGGCGAGGTCAGCGCATCCTGGCCGATGAACGGCACCTTCAGCCCGCCGGTGTAGCGCTGGTCGACCATGACGCCGAGCACCCCGCCGTTGCGCAGGATGCCGAGCGCCCGGCGGGCGTCGTTGCCGGCCATGCGCTTTTCCAGGAGCCCGGTGCCGAGCGAACTGCGGACGCCGCGGACCAAGCGGTCGACCAGCCGGTTGTTCAGCGGCCGCACGAAGATGGTCAGGGGGGCGCCGTGACGGTTGGCGACGATCGGCCCGGCCTCCCAGTTGCCGAAATGAGCCAGCGCCATGATCACCGGCCGGCCGCCGACCCGTGCGGCCTCGTAATTCTCGAACCCGTCGACGGTGATCCGGTCGGCCCGGCGCGTCTCGGTCCGCGCCAAAGTCCGCAGATGCGGGTATTCGCCGATCACCCGGCCGAGATTGTCCCACATCCCCGCCAGGATCCGGCGCCGCTGTGCCGCCGTCAGCTCCGGCATCACCAGCTGCAGGTTGCGGTCGCCGTGCCGTGTGGCGCCGATGCGCATGCCGATGGTTCGCGCCAGCCAGGAGCCAACGTTCGAGGCCACGTCGATCGGCACGCAGCGCAGCAGCCCATAGGCGCTGTAGGCCACGACCGCCTGCAGCGGATGCACCACATGGCTTCGCACCAGGCGCGGCCACGCCTTCCGCAATGATTTCAGTCTCTCGCGCAATCCGGTCATCGAAGGACGTCGGGGAATCGAGGTTCGCTCAACGCCGAAATTGGGAATGTTGCCGGACAAAGGCAAGTTCGAGACGGCTGGAGGGAGCCATGCAGAGATGGCCGACCCGCCGGGCGCGGCGGCACGTCGCTTGAGCCGGACCGGACCCGCATGCTAACTCGGCGGTCAGGCGAACGGAAAAGTCCTAATGGTCAACGTCATCTGCGCGAAATGGGGCCCGAAATACGGGCCGGAATACGTCAATCGGCTGAAGTCGATGGTCAGCCGTAACTTGGCGCGGCCGCACCGTTTCGTCTGCTTCACCGACGACCCGACCGGGCTCGCGCCCGATGTCGAGCATTTCCCGATGCCGGTTCTGCAGGTGCCGGAGCCGCACCGCAACCTGCCCTGGCGCAAGGTGACGCTGTTCGGCCAGCCGCTCGGCGACCTGGAAGGGCCGACGCTGTTCCTGGACCTCGACATCGTCATCGTCGACAGCCTGGATCCGTTCTTCGACCATCCGGGCCGGTTCTGCGTGATCCACAACTGGACCCATCCGGACCGCCGCGTCGGCAACACCTCGGTCTACCGGTTCGAGATCGGGGCGCACCAGGACGTGCTGGACAACCTGGTCGCCAACCACCGCCAGATCTTCGCCCGCTACCGCAACTCGCAGACCTATGTCTCCGACCATATCGGCGACATCACCTGGTGGCCCGACGCCTGGTGCGTGAGCTTCAAGAAGCACTGCATGCCCGGCGGCCCGTTCGGCCTGTTCAACTGGTTCATGACCCCGCGCCGCCCGGACGGGGCCCGGATCGTGGTGTTCCACGGCGACCCGAAGCCGGAATACGCAATCAGCGGGCATTGGCCGGGGCGCTGGTCGAAGCATGTGCGCCCCACCCCCTGGGTGGCCGAGCATTGGGGCTGAGCTCCTCCGCGATCCGCTGCTGGATCGTCAGCGAAAGCAAGGCCGGCACCATCGCCCAGTGCCGCGGCGTGGCCGAGAAGCTGGGCGCCGCGACCGAGACGCGGCTGGTGCGGCGTCCCGATCCGGCCAAGACCGGGCTGGCCCGACGCCTGGACCGCCGCTGGACCCATGTCCACAACGTCCATCTGAACCGGATACGGCCGCCCTGGCCGGACCTCGCGATCTCCTGCGGCCGTCAGGCGGAGCCCGCGGTGATGGCGGCGACGCGCCGGTCCCGCGGCTCGATCTTCACCGTGCATCTGCAGATCCCGACCGTCGGCTTCGACCGGTTCGACCTGTGCTTCGTCGGCCGGCACGACTGGCGGCCGGAGTTCGACGGCCGCGACGACGTGCTGCCGATGGTGGGCGCGCCGCACCGCGTCGACGCGGCGCTGGTCGCCGGCCATCGCGCGGCGGCGGAGCAGCGCTTCGGCGCCCTGCCCGGCCGCCGGGCGGCGGTGATGATCGGCGGCCCCAACCCCGGCTACGCCTTCTCCCCCGACCGCATCGACGCCCTGGTCGCCCAGCTTCGCGGGCTGCAGGCGGAGGGATGGAGCCTGCTGGTCACGACCTCGCGCCGCTCCGATCCCAGCGTGCTGCCGCGGCTGCAGCAGGCGCTGGCCGGCGACCGCGGCTTCGTCTGGGACCGCACCGGCGAGAACCCCTATTTCCAGTACCTGGCGATCGCGGACGCGGTGCTGGTGACAGTGGATTCGATCACCATGACCTGCGAGGCGGCGTCGACCGGGACGCCGGTGTTCTCGATCCCGCTGGACGAGAAGCCCGGTCCCTATCTCGAGAAGTTCCACCGCTTCCATCAGGACATGCAGGAGACGCTGGGCGTCACCCGGCCCTTCGCCGGCGCGATCGAGCCCTACGCCTATGCGCCGCTGGACGAGGCCGGCCGCATCGCCGGCGTCATCCGCGACCGGCTCGCCGCCGATCGGCGGAGCCGCGGATCGTAGTCAGCCCTTCCAGCGTGCCAGGCGGCGGCGCCAGCGCCGACGTGCATGGTCCAGCTGCTCGCGCAGCGCCCCGCGCGGCGTCACCGCGGCGGGCAGCGTGAAGGGCTCGGCGATGGCCTGCGGCACCCGGTCGTGCGGTAGCTCCAGCAGCCGGGCGAAGGGCTCGCCGGTCGCGATCTCCTCCGGCATCCACTGGCACCAGGCCAGGCGTTCGAAAACCGGCTCGCGCTCCGGATAGGCCGGGTGGTCGACATCGGTGCCGCGCCGGCACAGCTCGTGGCAGATCAGGGTCGGCCCGCAATAGAAGGCCGGCACGCCGGCGATCAGGCCCTTGATCGCGGCCGTGCTGGTCCAGGTCACCGTGCACCAGGCGCCGCGCAGCTGCTCCTCCAGCGGCACCGCCGTCTTGCGCGTCCGGCGCACCACCGGGCGCCGGGTCGGCAGGGTCAGGCTGTAGTCCCAGCCTTCGGGCATGCGCCGGAAATCCTGGTCGGCCCCCTTCAGCTTCTGGCCGATGACCAGGACATGCTCGCCGCCGCGGCTCCAGTCCTGCATCGGCACGCCCCAGCCGCGCCACCGCTCCGGCCCGCCCGGCTGGAACCGCCCCTCCCCGTTCCAGCCGTCCAGCGCCACCTGGAAGAAGCGCCGCGAGCCGATCGGCGACAGCCAGCCATTCTCCATCACGATCGCCCGGCCGCCGACCGCCTTGATGGCGCGCAGCGCCGCCAGCCGGTCGGTGCCGAGGAAGGGCGACCAGCAGATCAGGACGTCGTCCGGGCCGGCGTCGCGGTCGGGCATGCCGATCGTGACCGGGCCGAGCCGGCGCGCCCCGGCCGCCACCTCGTCATAGGGCTTGACGTTGGTCTGCCCGGGAGACGGCGGGTCGCCGAGGACGATGAAGATGCGCATGCGTCGAGACCCCGGCGTCAGGACATGCCGAGCCGGCGGCGGACCGGATGGTCGCCGGGCAAGCACAGGGCCAGGTCGCAGGGCAGATAGACGAAGAAGCGGAGCGCTGCTGTCATATTATAGATCGGTATCCGACAACTCGCCGGTTGGACAAGCCTGGCACTCGGGGCCGGAGACGCGACGGCGCCGGATTCCGACATCGATCCGCTGCGAGACCGACGATTGGCGATGCCCCTACCCGATCAGGCGCTGGGCGAAGCGGGCCAGCGGCTTGTGCCCCGCCACCGCCGCCCGCACCCGTCCGGCCATGGTCCAGGCCGAAGGGACCGGATCGGGATCCATCAGGATCTCGGGCCGGCCGTCATGCGGCAGCGACAGCAGCCGCGCGAAGGGCTCGCCGGACCGGATCTCGTCCTCGGTCCACTGCATCCAGGCGTAGCGGCGGAACACCGGCTCGCGGTCCGGATAGATCGGATCGTCGACCTCGAGGCCGCGCCGCATCAGCTCGCCGCAATTGATATGCGGCCCGCAATAGAAGGCCGGAATGCCGTGGATGATCGATTTGATCGCGACCGTGCTGGTCCAGGTCAGCGTCGCGAAGGCCTCGTCCAGCTGCCGGTCCAGCGGCGCCTCGGTGAAGCGGGTCCGCCGCACCACCCGGCGGCTGGTCCTGGGCGCGACGCTCTGCGCCCAGCCGGGCGGCATGGCGCGGGGGTCGAGATTGATGCCCTTCGGCCGCTGCTCCACCACCAGGATGCTGTCGCCGTCGCGCCGCCAGTCGCGCAGCGGCATGCTCCAGGACTCCCAGCGCCTGCCGTCGCCGGCCGGGAAGTCGCCGGTGCCGTTCCAGCCGTGCAGCGCGAGCTGGAAGTACTTCCGGCCCTGGATCGGGGACAGCCAGCCGTTCTCGCCGATGATCGCCCGCCCCCCCGCCGCCCGGATCTGGCGATAGATCTCGCTGCGGAACGTGCCGCGGAACGGCGCCCAGAGGATCGCGACGTCGTCCGGCTCGAACCGGGTCGGCGTGCTCATATGGACCGTGCCGAGGCGCGCCGCGCCTTCGGCCAGAGCGGCGCCGGGCTTGCCGATCGTCACACCCCAGAAGACGAAGATTCGGGACTGCCGGCTAACCACGGGTACCGTCGCCGCGAGCCTCGGCATAGATGGCATGGGGCTGATCGAGGTCGAGCGCGTAGTTCGCTTCGAGCGCCGAGGTCGCGCGGGAGAAGGCCGCCCCCTCCTTCAGCGCGCCCTTCGCCGACCAGATGAAGCTGTTCTCGCCGAACGCGACGTCGACGAGGCCGGCCGGCATGTGCTGCCACCGGATCCGCGGCTTGAGCCGCCGGCGGATGATATAGAGGTAGTAGATCACCGGCTGGTCGATATGGTCGCTGGGCCGCATGTGCAGCGCCTGCCAGACGGCGGCGGCCAGCTTCTCGCAGAAGCCGAGCGCCTCCTTGGAATGGCTGACGCCGACGGCGCCGGCCATCACCCGGCGCCAGACCCTGCGTTCGCCGAGCCGGAAATGCAGCGTCACGTCGGCCCGCTCGATCATCCTGAAGACCTGGCCCAGCGGCCGGCGGACGATGCCGTCGATGTCGACGCACAGGATCGGCGCCTTGCAGGCCAGCAGCAGGTGATGCAGGACCAGGAACCGCGCCGCCGAGAAATAGACCGGCCCGGGCAGGGACAGCCGCCGGTAGGAATCGTCCTCCCATGTGAAGGACAGCCTCACATGACACATCGACCGGCGCATCCGGTCGATGTGGTCGAGGGTTTCCTGGCTGGGGCCGTACAGATGGATATGAATGTGGAGCGGCTCGGCCAGCTGCTCGGCGGATAGAAGGAAGCTCGACGCGAATTTATTATAATAGCCGTCGTCACAGCCGCAGAACAGGACTCCCGGCGTCCCCATGTCCGGCGTATTGCCGCGAATCCTCAGTCGATAGTCCTTGACGGCAGATCTCGCCCGAGAGTCGGCCAAATTCTCCAGAAGAACAGAGAAGGACAATCGTCTTAAGAACCATCGGGACAATCTCTTGAGTGAATGACCGCTCATGACGTCTTGCCCGAAATCCCGTTTCCTTTGACGCGGCGGCGATCGTCTGTCACCTCCCGCTGCCGAAGCACCACTCACCGGCAGGCTCGCGGCACGAGAAATACCACACTGCGCCCTGCATCACATCCGCTTTGCGCCCCGCCGCCCGCACTGCACCTTATGGCGGAACAGAAGGGCACGAAGATGGCAGGCCCGGGGATTTCACGCGGCCCTGCCGCGGCAGCGCCCCGCAGGCGATTCCCGGATCAGCCGGGTTCGCGCCAGTACGCCTCCTGCCGCTCCAGGACCAGATCGGCGACGCGGCTCTTGCCCTGCTCCTTCCGCCCGCCCTTGAGGTGGTCCATGAACCGGCCGAGACGGGAGTTGATCAGCACATGCGGGACCTTGAGGCCGAGGCCTTCGGCGATGTCGTAGGACCTGTGCCCCCGGCGCTCGGTCTGCTTGCGGACGAGGTCGAACAGGTAGGAGTCGTGGAACTCGTATTCGCGGAACATCTCGTCCCGGGTGTAGAGCCGCTCGAATTCCGCGAGCATCTCCCGCGTCGCCGGATGGCTCAGATTATAGGCGACGAAGCCGCACTCGGAATGGATGCGGCGGCGCAGATAGCCGACGAAGCAGTCGGCCGGGACGAATCCCTCGATTTCTTCCCGGCCGACGTCGGCGAAGAATCGGGTATCGGCATCGATCCAGATCAGCACGTCGATATCGGACGCCGCGGCGGCGTGGAAGATGGCGAAGCTCTTGTGCGCGAACCGCACCGCGTTCCAGCGGTATCCTTCGCCCCAGCGCTTTTCGCCGAGCTTGAAGCGCAGCTTCGCCAGATCATAGCTCAGCCGGAAGCGCGGGCGCCGGGTCAGCCCATGGGCCAGCGGATTGTCGGCGTGACGATGCTTGAACGCCGCCAGCTCCGGCGAGCTGTCGATCAGGTCGCGCACCACGATCCGGCCATCGGGCAGCCTGGGCGCGAAGCCTTCGCAGTACAGCAGAAGCGGCACCTCGACGGGCCAATGGCGATCGAAGCTCTCCACCATGCGCCGCCCATAGGCTTCGTATCCTGCGGCGCTGCAGGTCGTGACCACAGCGAACCTGCGCCCGCCCGCGGCAAGCCCGAAAGTCATGTTGCTGGATTCTTTATGAACGTCCCTGGTTGCGGCCAGCATAGGGGGTCTCGTAAGTATAGGCGATACCAATTTCCACACAATGCCGGTGCTCTGGTCAGTAATCCGCTAATCAGCGTCGCCGCCAAGGCGGGATTGCGGCGGCTCGACCCGGCTTGCCTCGCCTGAAAACGCTCCTATGCAGGTCACCGGCCTCCCGCCTCGTCATCCGGCGCGGAGGGGCCTCGGGGTCGCCAGGACCGCGTCGTAATCGGCCCGTTCCAGCCCCATCACCGCGCCGCCGCGGCCGGCATTGCGCAGGATCCGGCCGTCCGCCTCGAACGCCCGGCGCAGGGCGCCGAACTCCTGCCGATAGATCTCGTCCTCGGGACGGGCGTACTGATTCGTCTCGCTCTGCCCCGCCGCGTAGAAATAGGTGGTGTCCTGGGCGTAGTCGAGGTCGACGCCGAGGATGTAGGCCTCGGCGAATCCCATGTACCAGGCGATCTGGGCGGCGAACAGGATCACCGTCGAATCATTGCCCAGCCCCTGCCAGGGATGGCGCCGGAAGCCCTGCTTGCGCAGGCCGCCGCGATAGCTGGGAAAGGTCACCACCCGGTCCGCCGGCGGCCGGAACTCCGGCCGGGCGGCGATGGTGTCGCGCACCAGATAGGTGCCGACCGGCAGGGTCGAGACGTCGGCCTTGATCCGGTCCCAGCCGCGCAGGTCGCTGAGCACATAGTAGGGAATCGGCGCCGGCAGCCCGTGCTCCAGCGCCTTGTAGCCCTTCTTGACCACGAAGAACTGCTCGCCGGCCAGCTTCGACAGGTCGAAGTCGAGCAGCGACGGCGCGTTGCCGAGCAGGAAGCAGCGTTCGCCGCGATGGCGATCTTTCAGCGCCATGATCCGGCGGGTGCGGCCGGGCGCGGCCAGGGCCCCGGCCAGGGCGTAGGTCTTGGCGAGCAGCGGCAGCATCGCGATTCCCTCAGCCCTCGACCGCCGCAGGGGCGCCCAGCAGCTCCCGGTAGACCGCCAGGGTCGAGCCGGTCATCGCCTCCTTGGTGTAATGCGCCGCGACCGTGGCGATCGCGCGCTCCGCCATCCATTCCCGTTCCTCCGGCGACAGCGACAGGGCGCGGTCGATCGCGGCGGCCAGGGCGTCGGGATCGCCGGGCGGCACCAGCCAGCCGGTCTCGCCCTCGGCCACCACCTCGGGCGGGGCGCCGATATCGGTCGCGATCACCGGCCGGCCCAGCGCCATCGCCTCCACCACCACCCGGCCGAAGCCCTCGGGGTCGGTCGAGGCGTGCACGACCACGTCGGACAGCATGTAGGCGGCCGGCATGTCGTCGCAGTGGTCGACCAGTTGCACCACCCCGTTCAGCCCTTTCGCCGCGATCCGGTCGATCAGCTCCTGCCGGTAGCCGCTGCGGCCCTGGTCGCTGCCGACGATCAGGCAGCACAGGTCCTGCCGGCCGAGCCGGGCCAGCGCGTCGATCACCACGGCCTGGCCCTTCCACCGGGTCAGGCGCCCCGGCATCAGCACCACCGGCCGGTCGTCCGGCGCCCGCCAGGCGCGGGCCAGCTTGATCATCCGCTCGGCCGAGACCGCCTCGATCGCGAATTGCCGCAGGTCGACGCCGCGCGGGATGGTGCGGATCCGCGCCGGGTCGGCGCCGTAGCTGTCGGCGATGTAGCGCGCGACGTAGTCGGAGATGGCGATCACCCGGTCGCCGCGCACCATGATCGAGTTGTACAGCCGCTTGGCCGCGTTGTGCTGGTTGTACGGCGCGTGCACGGTGGTGACGAAGGGGATGCCCAGGCGCCGGCAGGCCGCGTGCGCGCTCCAGGCCGGCGCTCGGCTGCGGGCATGCACCAGGTCGACGCCGCGGTCGCGGATCACCGCCTCGAGCCGGCGGATGTTGCGCCAGATCGTGATCGGGTTCTTGCCGGCGAGCGGCAGGGCGATGTGCTCCGCACCGGTCCGCGCCAGGTCGCGCAGCATGGCGCCGCCGGCCGAGGCCACCAGCGCCCTGCCGCCCGCCGCCTCAATCGCCGCGGCGACGTCGACGCAGCCGCGCTCCGCCCCGCCGGTGCCGAGCGCCGGCAGCACCTGCAGGATGGTGCGCCCGCGCAGGTCGACCGGGAGGGTCGGCGCTGGGTCGGTCGCGGCGTCGTGGGGCGGAAGGTGAGCGGTCACGGGATCCGATGGTACCGGCGAACGGGGCGCGCACCCTACATCAGCGGCCGCAGGCGCGCCATTGCCCCAATTTCAGGGCCTTCCCCAGCGCAGCGACATGCAGGACAGGCCGGCGTCGAGCTTGCCGGTCTCCTCGACCTGCAGCGGCACCACGCGGTGGCCGAGCCGGTCGAGCGCCTCGATGGTGCGCGGGAAGCCGGCGCCGACCAGCACCACGTCGTTGACCCGGAGCGCATTGGCGGCCGCGTCCTCCCCCTCCGGCACCCGGACCACGCGCATCCCGGGGAAGAAGCCGGCCAGGGCCTCGGTCGCCAGCACGGTCTCGCCGTCGAGCAGCGAGCAGGCGGTCTTGAAGTGCAGCACGCCGGGCGGCGGCGTCACGATCTCCGCCTTGCGGCCGAGCTCGGCCAGGAGGGCCGCCAAGGCCCCGGCGCCGCGGGCGTCGGTGCGGGCGGACAGGCCGATCATCACGGCGCGCGGCGTCACCAGCACGTCGCCGCCCTCGGCGAAGCCGGCCTCCAGCGCCAGCACCCGCTCGAACCGGGCGGCCAGGGCGGCCGCGATCTCCGCCGCCTCACCCAGCCGCGACGGCGCGCCGGGGCGGAGCAGGATGGCGCCTTCGGGGAAGGTCAGCGCCGGGTCCTCGACGAAGACGGAATCGGGGAAGCCCTCGAGCGGCGGCAGCACCTCGACCGCCACGCCCGCCTGCTCCAGCGCCGCGACATAGGCGGCGTGCTCGGCCCGGAACCGGGCCATGTCCGGCGCACCCCGGTCGACGGCGCGCAGCCCATCGACGGCGGAGCCGGCGGGCTGGCGCGCCAGGGCGCGATCGAACCGGTACACCTCGGCCATTTTCTTCTCCCGGCTTCCCTGTTTTGCGGCGCCGACTCTATCGCGCGGCCCGGCGGGCGACCATGCCGGAAGCGACGTGCGAAGCCGCATACAACTCCGCTTGCCGACCCCGACCCTCCTCGCTATTGTCGGCGCCTCCAGCGGAGGGGTGGCCGAGTGGTTGAAGGCGCTCGCCTGGAAAGCGGGTATACGGTGTTGAGCCGTATCGAGGGTTCGAATCCCTTCCCCTCCGCCATCCTGCTTCGCCCTTCGGGCTTCGCAGGATTTGGTTTCGGCATCAGATCGAAGCAGGATGCCCTCCGTAGCTTCAGCGGAGGAGGGCCGCCGTTGTTTTATGTCTATCTCATTGAAAGCATTTCCACACAGAGCCAGCGCTACGTCGGGTGACCGCCGACCTCAAGCCGCGTCTTCAAGACCACAATTCAGGAAAGTCGATCCACACTTCGAAATTCAAGCCATGGCGGTTGACGACCTATATCGCGTTTAGCGATCGAGCCAAGGCAGAAGCTTTTGAGCATTATCTCAGTTGGGGTCTGGCCACGCTTTCGCCAGCAAGCGCTTGTGGTAGTATCCCTCATGGCTGGACCGAAGCATGAGGGCATATCGGCCACTTCGTTCGGCTATTGACGTCGTGCGGTGAGGACTGCACGCCGATTGCGTGATGAAGGACAGTTATTATTTAAAAATTTGATTTGATAGGGGGCACCAATGGATCTCAGCACTCGCCTCGTCGACCTTCAGAAGAAAGTTATCGCTCATAGAGAGATACTACTGACAGAGGAAGCCGCAAAAACAGCCCTCGTCATGCCATTCATCCAATCATTGGGCTATGACGTATTCAACCCTGGGGAAGTTGTTCCGGAATTCACTGCGGATGTCGGAACCAAGAAAGGCGAGAAAGTTGATTATGCCATTTGCATGGATGGGAAAATTTCGATCCTGATCGAATGCAAGCCTTCAAGCGCGGAATTGAGCCTCAACCACGCCAGCCAGCTCTTCCGATATTTTAGCGTCACGGACGCCAGGTTAGCGGTCCTGACGAATGGCGTTGTGTACCACTTCTACTCCGATGTGGATCGCCCTAACAAAATGGACGAAAAGCCATTTTATACATTTTCTATAGAAGCCATCAAACCGTCAGATGCAAAGATTCTCGAGAAATTTGGAAAATCCTCTTTTGATATCGATCAAATCGTGCAAGAGGCAGTCAACCTCAAGACGCAATCGCAGCTCAGGAAGGAGCTGGAAAAGGAATTCAGCGATCCTTCGGAAGATTTTGTCCGCATGCTCGCTTCCCGGGTTTATGGCGGACGGCTCACACCGGCGATCAAGGAGAGCTTCGGCAAGATACTGCCGGCAGTGGTCGCCAATTTGATCCGCGACCTGGTGAATGAGCGACTGTCCTCTGCCCTGAATGCGTCGGCTCCCGAGATCCCGGACGTCGCCGACAACGGCTCGGACGAAGAAACTGTGACAACGACACCCGAAGAGATTTGGACTGCACCCCTGACATGAGACACGATAAATAGAGACAGGTCAGTTTGGTGATGCCATTGCAGCAGGGGCGCGCCCCTGCTGCAATGGCGGC
>NZ_JBHYMS010000056.1:0-8607 GCF_042743185.1 Inquilinus sp. NPDC058860
GTCGCAACCGATATGGACAGCGAGTCCGGCGCCCTGCCGATTCGCGCGCGGACGCGCGCAGACCCCTCCCCCTGCCCCCCTCCCGCAAGGGGAGGGGGGACCTAAAAAAGCTCACTTCCGAGATGTGTGAATCCGATAGCCCTCGCGGGAGCGGGACAAGGAAGAAGTGGGCTCCAGCTATTCCGAAAGGATCCCGCAAGCGGGCGAGGCAGCGCCGGGACGCTCGGCATCCTGTCGGCCGCTGCCCGATGCGCTGACCCGGCCTCGGTTCGCCCCGCTCCAGCCCCTTCTCCCGGAAGGAATCGGGGCTCGTCGAGCTTCGGCCGGCGCCGGCCGGGAGGCCGCCCCGCGGCCCGGATTTCCCGCGCAGGACCGGGGCCTGTTGCCGTCGCGCCACAAGGGCGGCGCGGAAGCCACGAATGGGACGCCATGCCAACTATTGGGACGCTGGGCGGAGTGACGGCGTCCGAACCGTAAGGAATTCTTTCAATATCCGGTCGCTGAAAGAGATCGAAGAATCAGGGCCGTCCCGGGGGTCGCCGACCGGCGAAAAGAGGGGCGGTTTTACTTCGATCTTCTTCGGCGCGGCGGTGGGGAAGGACAGCGGTCCTGTCCTGCGAATGTCGGCGGTTCTTCTGGGGAGGGGTGGGATGACTCGATCGGATGATCGGTCCCTGGATGTCGGGGCGGCGGGGCCGGATGGGCCCGCCGCCCGCGCGTTTGCGGACGGGCCGGGCGGCCGGCCCCCGGATCCGCGGCACAGGCCCACATCCGATTCCTTCATCCATCAACCGCCGGACGCACCGGCGGCGCACGCGTTTCAGACAGGCATTTCAGCGGGGAGTGACATCATGAGCGGCAACCAGTTCGAGACCCGTAAGACCGTCCGGCGTCATTCCCATTTCGCGAACAACTGGGTCGCCGGTGCCGACCAGCCCAGCAAGTCCCTGCGGCGGCGCCTGATGGCGGCGCTGCGCCGGGCGCATCGCGCGCTCGGGATGAAGCGGGATCGGCTGGGCCTGGGGGCCCTCGGCACCGGCGGCGCCGTCGGCGGCGCCACGCTCGCCGTGGCCGGCACCGCGGCGGCGCCGGCCACCCTGTTCGGGGTGCTGCGCCGGGCCAGGGGCCTCTACGCCGCGATCTCGCTGGCAACGGTGGTGGCGCAGCTGCCGACCCAGGCCTTCGCGCAGGTCCTCCTCGGCCCCGGCAGCACCAACCCCGGCTCCGCCTCGACCGCGGTGGGAACCGGCGCCCACTCGGTCGGCAACAACTCCGTGGCGTTGGGCACCGGCACCACCGCCACCGGCGATGGTTCGATCTCGATCGGCTATACCAACAGCACCAACGGCCTCAACGCGATCGCCATCGGCGTCTTCTCGAACGCGGTCGGCGTCAACGCCCTCGCCCTGGGCGGGGCCGCCCACGCCTTCGCCGACGGCGCATCGGCCTTCGGCGTCAACTCCACGGCCAGCGGCGTCAGTTCAACCGCCCTCGGCAACAACGCCGGCGCCACCGGGGGGAATTCGACGGCGATCGGCATCTCTTCGCGCGCCACCGGGGGCAATTCGATCGCCGCAGGCGCCAGCGCCACGGCGAGCGGCGCGAGCTCGTCGGCCTACGGCCCGGGCGCGCTCGCCGGCGGCAAGCAGGCGATGGCGCTGGGGTTTACGGCGAATGCGTCCGCTGAGAATTCCGTCGCGGTCGGGTCCGTGGCCCAGGCCAGCGGCCTTGCGTCGGTGGCCATGGGTCTGGCGGCCAACGCGACCAACAACAGCTCGATCGCGATCGGCTGGCAGTCGATCTCGACCGCCGTGAACTCGATCTATCTCGGCGCGCGCACCGTCGCGGGAACGGGCGCCACGGCGGAGAGCGCCATCGGCATCGGCACCGATGTGACGGCCTCGGCCCAGGACGCGCTCGCCATGGGCCGCGCCTCGAAGGCGACCGGCACGGGTGGCGCCACCGCAATCGGGGTGAGCTCCCAGGCCGCGGGCCAGGGCGCCGTCGCGGTCGGCCCCACCGCCAAGGCGGCCGGCAACTTCTCGCTGGGCCTGGGCAACGGGACCGTGTCGAGCGGAGTGGGCTCGGTGGCGGCGGGGTCGGGAGCCCAGGGCACCGGCGTTTCCTCCACGGCGGTCGGCAACAACGCCGCTGCGCTCGCCGACAACGCGACCGCGTCGGGGGCAGGCGCCGTGGCGAGCGGTCTGAACGCCGCGGCCATGGGCGCTTTCGCCAAGGCCGCGGGTGCGAGCTCGACGGCCGCGGGCGTCAACGCCAGCGCCAGCGGTGCCGGTTCGCTCGCCGCGGGCACCGGCGCGGCCGCGAGCGGCGTCAATGCGGTCGCGGCTGGCGCTGCGTCCAATGCCGCCGCAGCCGGCGCCATAGCCGTGGGCTCCTTCGCCACGGCCACGGGAGGGAATTCCACGGCGATCGGTGCCGGCTCCACGGCGGGGGCAAGCAATGCCTTCGCCGGGGGACGTGCGGCCAATGCCGCAGGCCTGAATTCCATCGCCATCGGCACAACGGCCAACGCGACGGTCGAGAGCGCCACGGCGATCGGCAACGCCTCGCAGGCACTGGCCGCCTCGACCGTGGCGCTGGGCGACACCAACACGGTCGCAGCGGCGGCCGGCCCGGGCTCGGTCGCGATCGGCCACAACTCGGTGGTGAACGGCGGCACCGGCGCGGTGGCGATCGGCGAGGGCCAGGTCGTCAACGGCAACGGCGCCGTGGCGATCGGCGACCCGAACACCGTCAGCGGCACCGGCGCGGTCGGCATGGGCGCCAACAACGCGGCGACCGGGGACGGCGCCGTGGCGCTGGGCAACACCAACGTCGCCAACGGCCTCGGCGCCGTGGCGCTGGGCAATGCCGCGAACGCCACCGGCACCAGCACCGTCGCCCTGGGCAACGCGGCGGCGGCCGGCGCGAACAACGCGCTCGCCCTCGGCAACGGCGCCTCGGCCGGCCAGGCGGGATCGGTGGCGCTGGGCTCGGGCTCGGTGACCGCGGCGGCGGTCGCCACGCCCAGCACGGTGATCGGCGGCACCACCTACAACTTCGCCGGGGCAGCCCCGACCAGCACGGTCAGCGTCGGCGCCGCGGGGGCGGAGCGGACCATCACCAATGTCGCGGCGGGCCGGATCGCGATCGATTCGACCGACGCGATCAACGGCAGCCAGCTCTTCGCCACCAACCAGGCGGTCCAGGCCATCGCTGCCAGCACGCCGACCCACTACGTCAGCGTCAACGATGGCGGGTTACAGCAGGGGAACTACACCAACAACGGCGCCACGGGCGCCAATGCCATCGCGATCGGCCCCGCGGCTTCGGCGACGGGGACGAACTCGATGGCCGTAGGCTTCAACACCAAGGCGACAGGCGGCTCGGGCCAGGCCTTCGGCTCGGGCAGCTTGACCAGCGCGGATCTCGCTTTTGCTGCGGGCCTCCAGGCCACGGCAGGGGGGCTGGGGGCCACGGCCCTCGGCCTGCACGCCAACGCCTTGGGCGTGACCTCGATCGCGATGGGCAACGCAGCCAACGCGACGGCCGAGAACGCGATCTCGGTGGGCAGCCTGGCCAACGCGGCGGCCGCGGACAGCATCGCCATCGGGACCAGCGCCGTCGCCACGGGGCCGTCGGGCGGCGCGATCGCGCTCGGCCTGAACGCCAACGCGAACGGCTCCTTCACGACCGCGGTCGGCACCGGCACGAAGGCGACCGGCGATTGGGCGACGGCCTTTGGCCAGAATGCCAATGCGGCTGCCCAACAGGCCCAGGCCTTCGGCGCGGGAAGTGTCGCCTCGGGCCAGTTTGCGCTCGCGACCGGCTTCCAAGCCGCTGCATCGGGGCTGGCCTCCACGGCGGTCGGCCTGCACGCCAACGCCTCGGCCGAGAACGCGATCGCGGTCGGCAACGCGGCCACCGCCACGACGGCAAACGCCACGGCGGTCGGCGCCTCCGCCACGGTCTCGGCCGTGAACGGCACTGCGCTCGGCAGTGGGGCCGTCGCCGCCGGAACCAATGGCGGCGCGACCGCGGTGGGCACCAACGCCAATGCCGCCGGCGAGTTCTCGGTGGCGGCCGGCATCAATGCCAAGGCCGGCGACCACGCATCGATCGCGATCGGTACCGGCACCAATGCGTCCGGCACCCGCGCCATCGCCATCGGCGATACCGTCCAGTCCACCGGCGCCGGCTCGATCGCCATCGGCGCCAACGGCACCGCGCAGGCCAAGGCGACGGCGGCCGAC
Organism: Inquilinus sp. NPDC058860; assembly: GCF_042743185.1. NCBI lineage: Bacteria > Pseudomonadati > Pseudomonadota > Alphaproteobacteria > Rhodospirillales > Rhodospirillaceae > Inquilinus > Inquilinus sp. NPDC058860. The sequence goes on from NZ_JBHYMS010000056.1 coordinate 4,254, forward strand.
GCCATCGCCCTGGGCGGAGCCACCACCGCCTCGGCGGCGCAATCGCTGGCCCTGGGCGCCGGCGCCTCGGCCGGCCAGGCCGGCGCCGTGGCGCTGGGCTCGGGCTCGGTGACCGCGGCGGCGGTCGGCACCAAGAGCGCGGTGATCGGCGGCACCACCTACAACTTCGCCGGCGGCGCGCCGACCAGCACGGTCAGCGTCGGCAGCGCCGGCGCCGAGCGCACCATCACCAATGTCGCGGCGGGCCGGATCGCGATCGACTCGACCGACGCCATCAACGGCAGCCAGCTGTTCGCCACCAACAAGGCGGTCGAGGCCATCGCCGCCAGCACCCCACTGCACTACTACAGCGTCAACAGCGCCACCCAGCAGGCGAACTACACCAATAATGGCGCGACCGGCGCCAATTCGATCGCGGCCGGTCCTGTGGCTTCCGCCACGGGTCCAGGGGCGGTGGCGGTCGGCAATCAGGCCACTGCGTTGACAGGGCCCGCAATCGCCATCGGCAGCGGCGCGGCCGCCGACTCCAACTCCAACGGCGGCGGAGCCATTGCCGTGGGACCGAGCGCCAAGGCCGTCGTCACGGGCGCCGCAGGCGGCTCCCCGATCGCCATCGGCATCGGGGCCAATGCGAGCGGGGCCTCGGGCACGGCGCTTCCCATCGGCGGCACGTCGTTCGAGGCGGTCGCCATCGGCAACGGCGCGACCGCCACGGGTCAGGACGGCACGGCACTCGGCCTCAGGGCCGCCGCGACCGGGACCTGGTCCACGGCCCTGGGCGGATCCGCCAATGCCTCGGCAGATCGCGCCACGGCGATCGGTATCCTCGCCAATGCAACGGGACTTGTCTCCACCGCGATCGGCGCCTCAGCCGCTGCGAGCGGCAATCAGTCCCTGGCGGCCGGCGATCGGGCGAATGCCTCGGCCAGCCAATCCGTCGCGCTGGGCGTGCTCGCCGTTGCCGGCGGGGCCAGCGGCTCGACCGCCCTCGGCGCCAATGCCAATGCCGGCGCCACCAACAGCCTGGCGCTCGGCGTCTTCTCCAACGCTTCCGCCGAGACGGCCACGGCCGTCGGTCCCGGCGCCAACGCCACGGGGGTCGCCGCCACGGCGGTGGGGCAGGGATCGAAGGCCCTCGCCGATTCGGCGTTGGCCATGGGCCGGGCGGCCAATGCGTCCGGCGCTCAGGCCATAGCGCAGGGTTATCAGGCGAACGCGTCGGCCGGCGATGCCGTCGCGATCGGCACGGGCACCAACGCCTCGGCCGTCAGCAGCATCGCCATGGGCGTCAACGCCGTGGCGTCGGGGGCCAGCGGCTCCACCGCTGTGGGCGCCTTCGCCAACGCCAGCGCCACCAACAGCCTGGCGCTCGGCGAATTCGCCAGCGCGTCCGGAGAGGGATCCTCGGCTGTCGGCCCCGGCGCGAATGCCGCGGCGGCGCGCGCCACGGCGGTCGGTGTGGCCTCCCAGGCTCTCGCCGCTTCGACAGTGGCGCTCGGCGACACCGTGACGGTCGCTGCGGCGGCCGGCCCGGGCTCGGTGGCGATCGGCCGCAACTCGACGGTAAACGGCGGCACGGGCGCGGTGGCGATCGGCGAGGGCCAGACGGTGAACGGCGACGGCGCGGTGGCGATCGGCGACCCGAACACCGTCAGCGGCACCGGCGCCATCGGCATGGGCGCCAACAACACCGCCAACGGCAACGGCGCCGTGGCGCTCGGCAACACCAACATCGCCAACGGCCTCGGCGCCGTGGCGCTCGGCAATGCGGCGAACGCCACCGGCGCCAGCGCCCTGGCCTTCGGCACCACCGCGGCGGCGGGCGCGGACAATGCGATCGCGCTGGGCTCCGGCGCTTCGGCCGGCCAGGCGGGGGCGGTGGCGCTCGGCTCCGGCAGCACGACCGCGGCGGCGGTGGGCACGGCCAGCACGACGATCGCCGGCACGACCTACAACTTCGCCGGCACCACGCCGGGCAGCACGGTCAGCGTCGGCGCGGCGGGGGCGGAGCGGACCATCACCAACGTGGCGGCCGGGCGGATCGCGCTCGACTCGACCGACGCGATCAACGGCAGCCAGCTCTTCGCCACCAACACGGCGGTCGACACGCTCAACACCCAGATCACCGACGTGACCGGCAAGCTGACGCACTACTACAGCGTCAACGACGGCGGCACGGCGGGCGCGAACTACGACAACGACGGCGCCACCGGTGCCAATTCCCTGGCCGCCGGCATCGCAGCCACGGCATCGGGTGCGGAGTCGGTGGCGGTCGGCCACCTGGCCAGCGCGTCGGGTGGGGGAGCGGTCGCCGTCGGCAACGGCGCGGCCGCGAACGGCCCCGCCTCCGGCGCGGCCGTGGCCATCGGGCAGGGGGCGCAGGCCGTCGTCACCGGGACCGGCGGTTCTCCGATCGCCATCGGCGTGAATGCCAATGCCAGCGGTGCCTCGGGCACGGCGCTTCCCGGCGGCGGCACGACATGGGAAGCGGTCGCCATCGGCAACGGCGCGGCCGGCACGGGCCAGGGCAGCACGGCCCTCGGCGGCGCCACCTCGGCGACGGGGGCCTGGTCCACCGCCCTCGGCCTGGTCTCCAAAGCATCGGGAGATCGTGCCACGGCGGTCGGCGTCCAGGCCAACGCGACGGCCGCGGATGCGCTCGCCCTCGGCAACGGCGCCACGGCCGGCGATGCCGGCGCGGTGGCGCTCGGCTCCGGCTCGGTGACCGCGACCGCGGTCGGCACCGCCAGCACGGTGATCGGCGGCACCACCTACACCTTCGCCGGCACGACACCGGGCAGCACGGTCAGCGTCGGCAGCGCCGGCGCCGAGCGCACCATCACCAATGTCGCGGCCGGGCGGATCGCGATCGACTCGACCGACGCGATCAACGGCAGCCAGCTCTTCGCCACCAACAAGGCGGTCGAGGCCATCGCCGCCAGCAACCCCGTCCACTACTACAGCGTCAACGACGGCGGCACGCCGGGCGCGAACTACATCAATGACGGCGCCACCGGCGCCAACGCCATGGCGGCCGGCATCGGGGCGACAGCCTCGGGCACCAACTCGACGGCGGTCGGCTTCAACGCCGCCGCGTCGGGTGGGCAGACGATTGCCCTCGGCAGCGGGGCGACGGCCACCAGTGGCGGTGGCGGCGGCGCCATGGCCCTGGGCACCAATTCCAAGGCCGTGGTGACAGGCGGCGATGGCTCGCCGATCGCCATCGGCATCGCCTCCAATGCCAGCGGGGCGGCCGGCACGGCGCTCCCGGGCGGCTTCACCTCCTTCGAGGCGGTCGCGATCGGCAATTCCGCGACGGCGACCGGGCAGGGCGGCACGGCCGTCGGCCCCGACGCCGCCGCGACCGGGACCTGGTCGACCGCGCTCGGGCTGAACGCCAGTGCAACCGCGGCGAACGCCACCGCGGTCGGCGTCCTGGCCAAGGCGAGCCAGGACAGCGCCATCGCCGTCGGCCTCAACTCCAACGCGTCGAGCGAGTGGGCGATCGCGATCGGCACCAATACCGTCGCGAGCGGCGCCACCGCCGTCGCGGTCGGCACCAACTCCAACGCCCTTGCCGACCAGACCACGGCAATCGGCTTCAACAACACGGTGGCGGCGGCGGCCGGCACCGGCTCGGTGGCGATCGGCAGCAGCTCGCAGGTGCTGGGCGGCACCGGCGCGGTGGCGATCGGCCAGGGCCAGGTGGTGAACGGCGACGGCGCGGTGGCGATCGGCGACCCGAACTCGGTGACCGGCACCGGCGCCGTGGGCATGGGCGCCAACAACACGGTCAACGGCACCGGCGCGCTGGCGCTGGGCAGCGGCAACACCGCGACAGGCCAGGGCTCGGTCGCGCTCGGCAACACCAGCAGCGCCACCGGGGCGGGCTCGCTCGCCTTCGGCGACGCGGCCTCGGCGACCAACGCCAAGGACGTGGCGCTGGGCTCGGGCTCGGTGACGGCGGCGGCGGTCGGCACGGCGAGCACGACGATCGCGGGCACGACCTACAACTTCGCCGGCACCACCCCGACCAGCACGGTCAGCGTCGGCGCCGTGGGGGCGGAGCGGACCATCACGAACGTCGCGGCCGGGCGGATCGCGATCGACTCCACCGACGCGGTGAACGGCTCGCAGCTCTTCGCCTCGAACCAGGCGATCGACGACGTCGCCAGCCAGATCACCGACGTCACCGGCAAGCTGACGCACTACTACAGCGTCAATGACGGCGGCACGGCGGGGGCGAACTACAACAACGACGGCGCCACCGGCACCAACGCGCTGGCGGCCGGCGTCGGGGCTTCGGCCACGGCGGCCGACGCGACGGCGATCGGCTCCGGCGCCACGGCCGGCG
>NZ_JBHYMS010000056.1:8705-40684 GCF_042743185.1 Inquilinus sp. NPDC058860
AGCACGGTCAGCGTCGGCGCGGTCGGGGCGGAGCGGACCATCACCAATGTCGCGGCGGGCCGGATCGCGGTCGACTCGACCGACGCGGTGAACGGCAGCCAGCTGTTCGCCACCAACACCTCGGTCGACACGCTGAACACCAAGGTTGACAACATCACCAACGGCGGCGGCATCAAGTACTTCCATGCCACCTCGACCCTGGCCGACAGCCAGGCGACGGGCACGGACAGCACCGCGGCCGGTCCGGAGGCCGTGGCCTCGGTGACGGACGGTGTCGCGGTCGGCCACGGCGCGACGGCGGGAGCGAATGCGGGCGACGTCGCCCTCGGCTCGGGCTCGACGACGGCGGCTGTGGTCGGCACGACCAGCACGACGATCGCCGGCACGACCTACAACTTCGCCGGCACCACGCCGACCAGCACGGTCAGCGTCGGCGCGGCGGGGGCGGAGCGGACCATCACCAACGTCGCGGCCGGCCGGATCGCCATCGACTCGACCGATGCGGTGAACGGCAGCCAGCTGTTCGCCACCAACACCTCGGTCGACACGCTGAACACCAAGGTTGACAACATCAGCAACGGCGGCGGCATCAAGTACTTCCACGCCACCTCGACCCTGGCCGACAGCCAGGCGACGGGGACGGACAGCACCGCCGCCGGACCCGAGGCGGTGGCCTCGGTGACGGACGGCGTCGCCGTCGGCCACGGGGCGACCGCCGGCGCCAATGTCGGCGACGTGGCGCTCGGCTCCGGCAGCACCACCGCAACGGTGGTGGCCACGCCGAGCACCACGATTGCCGGCACGACCTACAACTTCGCCGGCACGACCCCGACCAGCACGGTCAGCGTCGGCGCACCGGGGGCCGAGCGGACCATCACCAACGTCGCGGCCGGCCGGATCGCGGTCGACTCCACCGACGCGGTGAACGGCAGCCAGCTGTTCGCCACCAACACCTCGGTCGACACGCTGAACACCAAGGTCGACAACATCAGCACCGGCGGCGGGATCAAGTACTTCCACGCCACCTCGACCCTGGCCGACAGCCAGGCGACGGGGACCGACAGCACCGCGGCCGGACCCGAGGCTGTGGCCTCGGTGACGGATGGCGTCGCCATCGGCCACGGCGCGACCGCCGGCGCCAATGTCGGCGACGTGGCGCTCGGCTCCGGCAGCACGACTGCAACAGCGGTCGGCACGGCGAGCACGACGATCGCCGGGACGACCTACAACTTCGCCGGCACCACGCCGACCAGCACGGTCAGCGTCGGCGCGGTCGGGGCGGAGCGGACCATCACCAATGTCGCGGCCGGCCGGATCGCCATCAACTCGACCGATGCGGTCAACGGCAGCCAGCTGTTCGCCACCAACACCTCGGTCGACACGCTGAACACCAAGGTCGACAACATCACCAACGGCGGCGGCATCAAGTACTTCCATGCCACCTCGACCCTGGCGGACAGCCAGGCGACGGGGACCGACAGCGTCGCGGTCGGGCCGACGGCCGTGGCCTCGGTGCAGGACGGCATCGCCATCGGCCATGGTGCCGCGGCCGGGGCGAATGTGGGCGACGTGGCGCTGGGCGCCGGCTCGACGACCGAGACGGTGGTGGCCACGGCGGCCGCCACGATCGCCGGCAAGGCCTACAGCTTCGCCGGGGCGACCCCGACCAGCACGGTCAGCGTCGGAGCGGTGGGGGCGGAGCGGACCATCACCAATGTCGCGGCCGGCCGCCTCTCGGAGACCTCGACCGACGCGATCAACGGCAGCCAGCTCTTCGCCACCAACACGGCGGTCAACATCCTGGGCATCCAGATCGGCAACGGCGGCATCGGGCCGGTCCAGTACAGCAACCCCGATACGCCGACGACGCCGAACGGCGGGGTGCCGACGTTCGACCTGACCCTGGTGGGCAAGGGCTCCGGGCCGGTCACGCTGCACAATGTGGCGCCGGGCCTGGTGTCCAAGACCTCGACCGACGCCATCAACGGCAGCCAGCTCTACGGCGTCTCGCAGAGCATCACCAACGTGCTCGGCGGCGACTCGAAGGTGAACCCGGACGGTACGATCACCGGCCCGACCTTCAACATCCAGGGCGGCAGCTATACCACCATCACCGAGGCCTTCGGTGCGGTGGACGGCAGCCTGACGACCATCAACAACCAGCTCGACAGCATCAGCAACGGCGGCGGCATCAAGTACTTCCACGCCAACTCGAAGCTGGCGGACAGCCAGGCGGTCGGCGCGAACTCCGTGGCGATCGGGCCGGCCAGCACGGCGGGCGGCATCGACAGCTTCGCCGCGGGCAACGGCGCGACCACGGCGGCCGGGGCGACGGGTGCCGTCGCGCTGGGCAGCGCCTCTTCCGCCGGCGCCTCGGGTGCCACGGCGTTGGGCCAAGGGGCGACCGCGACCAACGCCAACGACGTGGCGCTGGGCGCGGGCTCGAAGACCGCGGCCGCGGTCGGCACCTCCGGCGCGTCCTTCAACAACTTCAACCTGACGGGCTTCGCCGGGGCCAACCCGACCAGCACGGTCAGCGTCGGCGATGTCGGCGCCGAGCGCACCATCACCAATGTGGCGGCGGGGCGGATCACGAAGGACTCGACCGACGCGATCAACGGCTCGCAGATGTTCGCGCTGGCGACCGCGGTCGACAGCTCGATCAGCGGCGGGGCGGGCATCAAGTACTTCCACACGAACTCGACCCTGGCCGACTCCTCCCCGACCGGCACCAACAGCACCGCCATCGGCCCGGCCTCGACGGCCAGCGCCAGCAACGCGATCTCGATGGGCAACGGCGCCAGCGCGTCCGCCAACAACGCGATCGCGATCGGTGCCGGGGCGCAGGCGACCAAGGCCAACTCCCTGGCCCTGGGCGCAGGCTCCACGACCCTGGCCAACCTCTCCGACGCGGCCTACAAGCCGGTGGTGGGGGCCACCGTCGCCGGGGTGGCGACCGGCGAGGTCTCGGTCGGCTCGTCCGGGGCGGAGCGCCGCATCACCAACGTCGCCGCCGGCTCGGCCGCGACCGATGCGGCCAATATCAGCCAGCTGCAGGCCCTGTCGAGCCTGTCGGTGAAGTACGACACCGACGGCTCCGGCAACCTGACCAACCGGATCACGCTGCAGGGCGGGAACCAGGGGGCGCCGGTCACCATCGGCAATGTCGCGCCGGGCGTGGCCGGGACGGATGCGGTCAACGTCGACCAGCTGAACGGCGCCTTCGACTCGCTCAACGGCAAGATCAAGCAGGCGCGGCGGGATGCCTGGCAGGGGGCGGCGATCGGCATCGCGGCGTCGTCGCTGCAGTTCGATCCCCGTCCGGGCAAGGTCAGCGCCGCGATCGGCGGCGGCATGTGGCACGAGCAGGGGGCCCTGGCCCTCGGCCTCGGCTACACCGCCGAGTCCGGCCGGGTCCGCTTGAACGCCCGGGCCGTCACGAGCGGCGACGACTGGGGTGGCGGCATCGGCGTCTCCTTCACCTTCAATTGAGGGTGATGCCGATGCGGCTGGCGGTATGCCTGGCGGTGATGCTGATGTTGGCGGCGGCGATGTCCGGGACGGCTTCCGCGGTGGGGTGGGTGCAACTGCCCTCCACCTACACCGTGAAGCCCTCGGAGGTCGCCGTCCCCGACGGCGAGGAGCTCGGCCAGTACCGGCGGGTGGTGCAGCCGTTCCGGAACTGGATCCTGATCTGCGACGAGAGCCTGAAGTCGAAGCAGCGGGTCTGCAACCTGACCCAGTCGATCGTCGACCAGCGCGGGGCGCCCGTCTTCAACTGGTCCTTCGTGGCCACGGCGGACGGGCAGCCCCTGGTGGTGATGCGGGTCCCGGCGAGTGTCGGGATGGGGCAGCAGATCGGGCTGGCGCTGGGCGACAAGCCGGACCGCATCGTCGCCCAGACCGACAGCTGCGACGCGGCCTTCTGCACCGCCACGATCGCGATCGGCCGCATGCTGCGGCGGCACATCCAGGCCGGCACCGATTGCACCGTCTCCTACACGCTCCCGGCCTCGGGCGAAGTGACGTTCCAGGCCCCCCTCGAAGGCCTGTTCACGGCCCTCTCGGCGATGAAATGACCCGGGCGCCCGGTGGGTGCCCTTCAGAGAAGGATGAGATGTGATGCGACTGGCCAAGACTCTACTTCTGGGGACCGTCTCGGTCGCGATCATTGCCGGCGCGGTCGTCGCGTTCGACCTGATCGGCTTTGCCCAGCTGCCGGCCCAGGCGGCGGATTCGAGAAAGCCGGCGGTGGAGGCGCCGAAGGCACAGGAGCAGGTGACCCAGAACAAGCAACCCGAGAGGCAGCCTGCCGCAGCGCAGCAGGCGGCAGCCGCCACCGCCGCAACCGTCTTCGACGAGCACGTCAAGCAGGCGAAGATCGGCGCCTGCGGCGACGTCTTCTCCGCGCTCGGACGGGGCGTCGCCGCCGATGCGACCTATGCCGCACAGACCCAGTGGGACCCCAAGGCGGTCGATGCGCATGCGGTCGAATCGATCGTCGCGCTCGACGGCGGTCCGTCGACGCAGGGGCTGGCTGCAGCCGGCATCGTGTTCACGGCTCCGGTCGGGCGCTCCTGCGAAGGCACTTTGGTCCGGGTGACGCCGGTCAAGGCCAGCTGCCAGGCGGTCGCGACCGAGCTCGTGAACCAGAAGGGGCAGGCGGGCACGCTCGGCCAGCTGCCGCTGGTGGCGATGCCCAACGGGGCCAGGGTCGTGCTCATGCCGCTCGACGACAACTGCGTCGCGATGACGAGCCTGCGCGCCGCGGGCTGATGGACCGCCCATGGCCGCGACAGGCGGGATCAGGGAGATGAAGATGCTTCGACCGATCGTTCTGGTTCTGGCCGCCTGGACCTGTCTCGCCGTTTCGGCCGGGGCGGCCGATCCGCCCCCGGCGCCGGCGCCGGCCGAGACGATCGATGCCGTTCCGGACCGCAGCTACTTGGTGTTCTTCGACTTCGACAGCTCGCATCTGACCCCGGAAGCCAGGCAGGTCGTGGCCTTGGCCGCGGCTGACGCTCTCCAGGGCAGGACCACCCGCATCGACGTCACCGGTCACACCGACCGTTCGGGCTCGGTCCAGTACAACCAAGCCCTCTCGGTTCGTCGCGGCGAGTCGGTCCGTCGCGAGCTGGTGGCCGACGGCGTCGCCGACAGCCTGATCGCGGTCAAGGGCGTCGGCGAGTCCGATCCGCTGGTCCCGACCGCCGACGGCGTCCGCGAGCCGCAGAACCGTCGGGTCGCAATCGTCCTGTCACCGAGCCGGCCGGCGGCCGAGCAGGACCCCGGGATGAGGGGGATCTGGGGCGCCATCGCCTATTCGGCGCCGGACCAGAAGCGGGGCTTCTTCTGGGGCGCCGACAAGCCGGATGAGGCGCAGGAGATCGCCCTGCGGCACTGCCTGCATCGGGGCGGCCAGGACTGCAAGGTAGTCTCCCTGTTCCGCAATCACCGCCACTGGACCGACGACGACAAGAGCGGCTTCCCCTACGAGCACTGCGCCGCCCTGTCGGTCGGGACGCCTCCCGCCGCCGGCCGGCCGGCCCCCTGGGGCGCCGCCTCGGCGGAGACCCGCCGGGAGGCCGAGGAGAAGGCGACCGCGATCTGCGGCGGCGACGCCGCCGAGTGCCGGATCCCCGAATGGGTCTGCACCTGAGGCGGCGCGGCGTCCGGACAGCATCCAACCACCTCAGGCAGCCGAGATCCTTTGATGCTCCCAATTTCCGCCCTGCGTTCGATGAACGTGCTCCTGGCGACACCCTGCTACATCTCGGCCGTCTCGATGAACTACGTGACGAGCCTGTTCGAGTTCACCCATGAGGCGATCCGGCTGGGGCTGAGCTCGTCCCTGCACATGCGCTCGGAGAGCCTCGTCACCCGCGGCCGGAACGAGATCGTCAAGTTCTTCCTGATGAACGAGCAGTACACGCATCTGTTCTGGATCGACTCCGACATCGTCTTCAAGCCGGTGGACGCGATCCGCCTCCTGCTCTCCGACCACGACGTCGCCACCGGGATCTACCCGATCAAGCGCTTCAACTGGCCGCAGCAGGGGGTGCCCGCCGGCACGACGAAGGCGTCCTTCGAGACGCTCTACACCGACTACCCGTTCAACCCGGTCGGCCTCGGCTCGGAGCCGCTGGCCAAATTCGTCGGCGAGGAGGGCTTCGTCGAGGTCGCCGAGGCGCCGACCGGGTTCATGGTGATCAAGCGGCCCGTGTTCAGCCGGCTGATGGCGAGCTATCCGGAGCTCAACTACGTCCCGGATGGGCCGCCGAACAATCCGGAGGCGCCGTTCTACTGGCTGTTCTTCGACTGCATGGTGGACCCCGACACCAGGCGCTACCTGTCGGAGGACTACGCCTTCTGCCGCCGGTGGCGGGATATCGGCGGCAAGGTCTACGCGGATCTCCAATCCGATCTCGGGCATCTCGGCCAGCACATGTTCCGCGGCAATTTCGCCGAGAGCGTCAAGCTGCGGGCCTATGACCCGGGAAGGCGGTGACGCGACGCCCGGCCGAAGTTGCACTCACGAATGTGTCCGGGAGGAACGCCAGCTGCTGCAGCCGTCATTTGCCGGTCGGCGGTGAAGGGCGTCTTCCGGAACAGGGGATGGGGATTCGGGCCATGAAGCAGGGGTGGTGGTGCAGATCGCCGGACGATGCGAAGGTCGTCTTTCTGCGCGGGAGACGGGCGTTGTCCGCCGACGGGGGCCCAATGTCGCAAGGCCGGGCGGCACCCGATGCCGGCAGGCTCCCGCTGATCGTCTATCGCGGGGACGGCACGCCGAAATCCGAATGGCGGTTCGCCCCCGGCGCATCCGGCCGGATTCGTGGCCCCGCCTATGTTCAGCGTCGCCTCGACGGCAGTCGCATCGAACACTGGTATCGGGAGAGTCGGCTGCACCGCACCGACGGCCCGGCCGTGATCGAGTGGACGGAAGACGGCTGCATCCGGAAGGCGGAATGGTGGATCGACGGACAGGACGTCACGTCCACGGCAGAGGCGTTCCTGTCCGATACCCGCGCGCGATGGCCGCTCGATCCTGGCCATGAGAGCGTTTTTCTATGCCGGCAGGTGGTCCGCGGGGAGGGCGGCGCGACGGTCGCCGACCGCCTCAGCTGGCACTCCCTCGTCGTCGGCTTGTGTCTCGTCGGGCCGTTCTGGATGCTGATCACCCTGTCGATCGTTTTCCTCGATTAGCAGCCGGTCATCGGCGCAGCCCCAGCGTCCGAACCGGGATGGCATCGTCTGACCCAGGCGATCACTCGGTCTTGACCACGGCGGCGTAGCTGGTCTTCGGCTGCAGGACCAGGCCGTCGACGGCGGTGCGGTGCGCGGCCACCAGGGTCTGCTGGAACAAGAGGACATACGGGCCCTCGGCCTGGACCTCGCGCTGCAGCCGGCCGTACAGGGCGGCGCGCCTGGCCGCGTCGGGCTCGCGCAGCGCTTCGGTCACGGTCCGGTTCCAGCCGGCATCGAACCAGCGGTTGCGCCAGGCCAGGGTCTTCGGCGCGTCAGCGTCGTCGACATCCTGGTTGAAGGCGAAGGCGTCGGCGTTGCTGTGCGGGTCGCGATAATCCGGGCCCCAGGTGCCGATAGTGATGTCGTGCTGCCGGGCGCGGTACTTGGTGAGGGTCTGCTTGCCGTCGCCGGGCAGGATCTCCAGCCGGATCCCGGCCTTGGCGAAGCTGGCCTGCAGCGCCTGGGCGATGTCGGCAAAGGGGGCGACGTTGCGCACGTCGATGGTGACGGCGAAGCCGTCGCCCAGGCCGGCGCGGGCCAGCAAGGCCTTGGCCCGGTCGACGTCCAGCCGGTACGGCGCGTCGTCGATGGCGCCGAGATAGCCCGTCGGCAGGAAGCTCTGATGCGCCGCCCAGGTGCCGCTCAGGAGGCTGTCCTCGATGCCCTGGTAGTCGACCAGCCATTTCAGCGCCTCGCGCACCTCGGGCCTGGCCAGGTTCGGGTTGGACTGGTTCAGGCCGAGATAGAGCAGCAGGTCGCCGGGCTCGGTCTGCTGCGCCACGCCGGGCGCGTCCTTCAGGGCCAGGATCTGGTCGCGGGTCAGGTCGCGGGCGTAGTCGACGTCGCCCTTCTCCAGCAGCAGCCGCTGGCTCGCCGGCTCGGGCACGTGCAGGAACACCAGATGCGGCGTCTTCGGGCCCGTGTCCTGCCCCCCATTGCTTTGCCAGTGCGGGTTGCCGTCCAGCACCACCCGTTCGTTCGGCACCCAGCGCCGAACCGCATAGGGGCCGCTGCCGGCGCTGTGGGCCTTCAGCCAGCCATTGCCCAGGTCGCCCTGCGCCTCGTTCGCCTGCACCAGCCTGGCGTCGACCACCGAGGCGACGGTGGCGGTCAGCGTGTTGAGGAAGAAGGTGGGCGCCACCGCCCGGTCGATCCGGATCTCCAGCGTGCGGTCGTCGATCGCCCGGATCCGGTCCGCGGCATTGCCGGCGGTGAAGCCGAACTGGGTCAGGATGAAGGCGGGCGACTTGTTCAGCCGCACCGCGCGCTGCAGCGACCAGGCGGCGTCCTGCGCCGTCACCGGGTTGCCGCTGGCGAAGACCTGGCCGGATTTGAGCGTGAAGTGCCAGGTCAGCCCGTCATCGGCGACCGACCAGGATTCGGCCAGGTCGCCGACGATGGTCGGGTCGGTGGCGCTGCGATAGCCGACCAGCTGGTCGTACAGGTTGCCCGTCACCTCGCCGACGCCCGGCTCGAACGCCTCGGCCGGGTCCAGCGAGATGAACTGGTCGATCTGCTTGGCCACCACGATGGTGTCGCGCGGCGTGCCGGCGAAGGTGGTGCCCAGGGCCGGCAGGAGCAAGAGGGCGCCGAGCAGCGGCGCCGTGAGGCGTCTCATGGGACACTCCTGAAGCGGACGAGATTGGACGATATGTCGTTGTGTAATTTATATTCTATTGACAGTAGAATGTGTATTTACTGAGATAACAACACGAATCTTCGTGTCCATGGCGGTCCGTCATGGACCTGCCCGCACGTCATCCCGGGGATGATCGGCATGAGTTATCTGTTGAGCCTGCTCGACAAGAGCCCGATCGCCGACGGCGAGGGCGCGGCCGAGGCGCTGGCGCGAACCGTCGCCCTGGCGCAGCGCGCCGAGCGCCTGGGCTTCCACCGCTTCTGGGTGGCCGAGCACCACGACACGCCGCGGCTCGCCAGCCCCTCGCCCGAGGTGCTGATCGCCTATCTGCTGGCCCGGACCACGCGCATCCGCGTCGGGTCCGGCGGCGTCATGCTGCAGCACTACAGCCCGTACAAGGTGGCCGAGACCTTCAATCTGCTGGCCGCCCTGGCGCCGGGACGGGTCGATCTCGGCATCGGCAAGGCGCCGGGCGGGCTGCCGCTGTCGACCCGGGCGCTGCAGGCCGCGATCGACCCGGCGCGCAAGCCGTCCTTCGCGGAGCAGCTGGCGCAGCTCGACGCCTTTCTCGACGACACGCTGGCCGACGAGGACCCCCTGGCCGGGGTCAAGGCCACGCCGCGACCCAACGTGAGGGCGGAACGCTTCCTCCTGGGCGCCAGCGTCGAGAGCGCGCAGCTGGCAGCGGCGGAGGGCTGGTCCTACGTCCATGCCGGCCACCTGAACGGCGATGCGGCGCTGCTCGAGCGCGTCTTCGCCGCCTACCGCTCGGTCAGCGGGGGCTGGGCGCCGCTGCTGGCCGTCGGCGTGATCGCGGCCGAGACCGAGGCGCGGGCCGAAAGGCTGGCCACCGATCTGCACGTGTTCAAGGTGCATGTCGACACCGGCCAGAGCGTGACCGTCGGCAGCGTCGCCCAGGCCGAGGAATTCGTCCGCCAGGCCGGCGCCCGCGAGTACCGGATCGAGGAGAAGGCGCCGAGCGTGATCCACGGCACCGCGGAACGCGTGCGGACCGAGCTGGATCGGCTGCACCGGCAGCACGGCGTACGCGAATTCGTCGTCGACACCCCGATCGCCGACGGCGACGAGCGCCTGGCCTCGGTCGAACTCCTGGCCCGGGCGCATTTCACCGCCGCCGCGGCCTGAGCCCCGACTTCAAGGACATCATCGCATGAGCAAGCCTCAGATCACCTTCGGCGTCATGCTGCAGGGCCCTGGCGGCCACATGAATGCGTGGAAGCACCCCAGCGTGCCGCCCGACGCCAGCGTCAATTTCGGCTTCTACCTCGACAACGCCCGCAAGGCCGAGGCTGCCGGCATTGCCTTCGCCTTCATCGCCGACGGCCTCTACGTCAACGAGAAGTCGATCCCGCATTTCCTGAACCGGTTCGAGCCGATCTCGATCCTGTCGGCGCTCGCCACGGTGACCTCGAAGATCGGCCTGGTCGGCACGCTGTCGACCTCCTACAGCGACCCGTTCACCGTGGCCCGGCAATTCGCCACGATCGATGCCATCAGCGGCGGCCGCGCCGGCTGGAACGCGGTGACCTCGCCGCTGGAAGGCTCCGGCCGGAACTACAGCCGCGAGCATCCCGAGCACGGGCTGCGCTACGAGATCGCCCAGGAATACCTGGAGGTGGTCAAGGGCCTGTGGGACAGCTGGGACGACGACGCCTTCATCCGCGACCGCGCCACCGGCCGCTTCGTCGACTTCGCCAAGATGCGCCGGCTGAACCACAAAGGCCGGTTCTTCTCGGTCGAGGGGCCGCTGAACATCGGCCGCTCGGCCCAGGGCCAGCCGGTGCTGTTCCAGGCCGGCGCCTCCGACGACGGCATCGCCCTGGCCGGCCACCACGCCGACGCCGTGTTCACCAATGGCGGCCCGATCGAGGACGCCAAGGTGTTCTACAAGCAGGTCAAGGACAGCGCCGTCGCCCATGGCCGCCGGCCCGAGGACGTCAAGATCTTCCCGGGCATCGGGCCGATCGTCGGCGCCACCGAGGTCGAGGCGGAGGAGAAGTACCGCGCCATCCGCGACCTGCTGTCGATCGAGGAGGCGCTCTTGTATCTCGGCCGCTTCTTCGACCATCACGATTTCAGCCGGTATCCGCTGGACGGGCCGTTCCCGGATCTGGGCGACATCGGCAAGAACAGCTTCCGCGCCACCACCGACGGGATCAAGCGCACCGCGAAGGAGCGCAGCCTGACCCTGCGCGAGGTGGCGCTGGAGACGGCGACCCGGCGCACCCTGATCGGCACGCCGCAGCAGGTGGCGGACGAGCTGATCCGCTGGGTGGAGGAGAGGGCGGCCGACGGCTTCATCCTCGGCTTCCCGGTGCTGGGCGAGGGGCTGGACGACTTCATCGGCCAGGTCCTGCCGGCGCTGCAGGAGCGCGGTCACTTCGACCCGGTGCTGCGCGGAACCACCCTGCGCGACCATCTCGGCTTGCCCTATCGCGAGAGCCGCCATGCCGGAGAGCCGGCGCGGAACCCGGCCGTGGCCGCGCAGGGGAGCCGCTGAGGGGGCGCTGCCCATACCGTCAGCAAGGGACGGCGAGGGTTGGGCGTTGTGAAATAGCCTCGCAAGCGGGAGAGGCAACCCGAAAGGCGGCCTATGCTTTTATGTCGGCAGGTTGCCTCTCAGCCGCCCGGCTGAAATGATCCGCCCCGATTCGTGGGAAGGGGATGGATGATGGCGGCACTTTCGAGCGGCGACCTGCTGCGGCGCGCGCTGGGCTGGAGCCTGGGACATGCCCGTGCCCTGGCATGGCTGGCGGCGCCGGCCGTCGCCTTCGCGCTGATCCTGCGCTTCGCCATCGACTGGCTGTGGGGCGACGCCGTCGCGGCGATGTTCGCGGACCAGGCGCCCTCCGGCGCCGCCGCGCTGGCCATGATGCTGTCGATGCTGGTGCTGCTGTTCGCCATCGCGCTGATCGCGGTCAGCTGGCACCGCTACGTGCTGCGCGGCGAGCTGGCGCCGTTCCCGGCCGACGGCGCGACGTTCCGCTTCGCCCTGTACCAGGTCTGGCTCGGCATCCTCGGCATGGTCACGGCCGTGGCCGGACTGTTCGTGCTGTCGATCCTGTTCGGCCTGGTCGGCGGGCCGTCGCTGCTGCGCGCCATGGCCGATGGCGGGGCGTCGGGCGGCATGCTGGGGATCCTGACGGTCTCGGGCCTGATCACGGTGCTGTCGACCGTGCCTTTTGCCTTCTACGGGCTGGTGCTGCCCGGCATCGCGATCGGCGACCGAGGCCTGACCGCCGCCGAGAGCAGCCGGCTGCTGCGCGGCCGGCGGCTGGCGGTGCTGGGCGCGCTGGTCGTCGCCCTGCTGGGGTTCTTCCTGGTCGCCATCGGCCTCGGCCTGGTGCTGGACGCGATCCTGCCGGATGAGCAGGGCGCCGGCCTGGTGACCCTGGTGATCGACCTGGTGTCGCTGGCGCTGACCGCGGTCGAGGTCAGCGTCTTCGCCGGCATATTGGCCGAGCTGTACCGGGACCTGCGCCTGTTGGAGCTGGCACGGGGAAGCGCCACCCCGGAGTGAAGCTCCGGGGTGGCTGCCACGATCACTCCGCCGGGCCGCTCTCCGGCTTCGGCGCCGGGGCGGCCGGCTTGCGCCGGCCGACCACCGAGCCGAGCCAGCGGCAGACGACGTAGAACAGCGGCGTGAACAGGAGGCCGAACACGGTCACGCCGATCATGCCGAAGAACACGGCGGTGCCCAGCGACTGCCGCATCTCGTAGCCGGCGCCCGACGCGATCACCAGCGGCACCACGCCGAAGATGAAGGCGAAGGACGTCATCAGGATCGGCCGCAGCCGGGTGCGGGCGGCCGAGACCGCGGCCTCCTGCCGGCTTTCGCCATGCTCCTCCGCCTGGCGGGCGAACTCCACGATCAGGATCGCGTTCTTCGCCGCCAGGCCGATCAGCACGACGAAACCGATCTGCGCCAGGATGTTGACGTCCATCCCCCTGAGCAGCAGGCCGGTGACCGCGGCCAGCAGGCACATCGGCACGATCAGGATGACCGACAGCGGCAGGGTCCAGCTTTCATACTGCGCCGCCAGCAGCAGGAAGACGAACACCACCGAGGCGACGAACACCAGCATGCCGGTGTTGCCGGCCAGCTTCTCCTGCAGCGCCAGCTCGGTCCACTCGAAGCCGAAGCCCTGCGGCAGGGTCTCGGTCGCGATCTGCTCCATCGCCGCCAGGGCGTAGCCGGTGGAGTAGCCGGGCAGGGTCGCCCCCTGCACCTCGGCCGCGGGGTACAGGTTGAAGCGCGGCACGCGGTAGGGGCCGGTGCGGTCGTGGAAGCTGGCCACGGCGCTGAGCGGCACCATCCCGCCGCTGTCGCTGCGGGTCTTGTAGTTGCCGATGTCGCGCAGGGTCTGCCGGAACTTGCCGTCCGCCTGGGCGGTCAGGCGGAAGGTGCGGCCGAGATAGTTGAAGTCGTTGACATAGGTCGAGCCGAGATAGACCTCGAGCGTCTCGAACACCCGGTCGGCCGGCACGCCCAGCATCTCCGCCTTCACCCGGTCGATGTCGGCGTAGAGCTTCGGCGTGCGGGTGTTGAACAGGGCGAACACGCCGGCCAGGCCGGGGGTCTGGTTCGCCCGGCCCACGATCTCCTGGGTCGCGGCGTCCAGCGCCGGCAGGCCGCGCCCGGCCTTGTCCTCGACCATCATCTTGAAGCCGCCGCCGGTGCCGATGCCGCGCACCGGCGGCGGCTGGATGGTGATGATGAACGCGTCCTGGATGCCGGCCAGCTTCTGGTTCAGCGCCTGCTGCAGGTGCGTCACGTCCTGCCCCTTGGCGTCGCGTTCGGCGAAGGGCGCGAAGGTGGAGAAGATCGCGCCGGCGTTCGAGGCGTTGGTGAAGGTGGCGCCGTCGAAGCCGGAGAAGGGCACGACGTGGATGATGCCGGGCACCTGCAGGATCTCCTTGGCCGCCTCCCGCACCACCGCGTCGGTGCGGGCGAGGGAGGCGCCGGGGGGCAGCTGGATCACGGTGATCAGGTAGCCCTGGTCCTGCTCCGGGATGAAGCCGGTCGGCGCCCGGCCGAACTGCAGCCCGGTCAGGCCGATCAGCCCGACATAGAGCACCAGCATGACCACGGCGAAGCGCAGGATCCGGCGGGTCAGCCCGCCATAGCCCAGCGACAGCTTGTCGAAACCCCAGTTGAAGCCGCGGAAGAAGGCCTGGACCGGCCGGAACAGCACGAAGCTCTTCTTCTCGTGATGCTCCTGGTGCGGCTTCAGGAGGATGGCGCAGAGCGCCGGGCTGAGGGTCAGCGACACGAAGGCCGAGATCACCGTCGCCGCGGCGATGGTCACCGCGAACTGGCGGAAGAACTGGCCGGCGATGCCGGTGATCATCGCCGCCGGGATGAACACGGCGCACAGCACGAGCGCGATGGCGATCAGCGCGCCGCCGACCTCGTCCATGGTCAGATGCGCCGCCTCCTTCGGCGATCTGCCCTCGCGCAGATGGCGCTCGACGTTCTCGACCACCACGATGGCGTCGTCGACGACGATGCCGATGGCCAGCACCAGGCCGAACAGCGACAGGTTGTTCAGCGAATAGCCCAGCGCCGCCATCACCATGAAGGTGCCGATCAGCGAGATCGGGATGGCGACGACCGGGATGATCGCGGCGCGCCAGGTCTGCAGGAACAGGATGACGACGATGACGACCAGGACGATCGCTTCCCAGATCGTCTTCTCGACCTCATGCACCGATTCGGCGATGAACTCGGTCGGGTTGTAGATGATGTTGTACTGCAGGCCGGGCGGGAAGCTCTTGGACAGCTCCTGCATCGTCGCGATCAGGCGGTCGGCCGTCTCCAGCGCGTTCGACCCCGGGCGCTGGAACACCAGGAGCGGCACCGCCGGCCGTTCGTCGAGATAGCCGTTGGCGGTGTAGTCCTGCGCCGCCAGTTCGACCGTGGCGATGTCGCGCACGCGGGTGACGCGGCCGTCGCTGTCGGTCTTGACCACGATATTGCCGAACTGGCGCGGGTCGGCCAGCCGGCCCAGGGTTTCGACATTGAGCTGGTAGGCGCCCTGCTGCGGCACCGGCGGCTGGTTCAGCACGCCCGAGGCGACCTGGACGTTCTGCGAGCGCAGCGCCGCGATGACCTCGCCCGCGGTCAGGTTGCGCGAAGCCACCTTCTCCGGGTCCAGCCAGACCCGCATGGCGTAGTCGCGGGCGCCGAAGATGCGCACGTCGCCGACGCCGTCGAGGCGGGCCAGCACGTCGCGCACCTGCAGGGTCGCGTAGTTGGAGATGTAGAGCGGGTCGCGCGATCCGTCCGAGGAGCTGAGATGGATCACCATCAGCATGTCGGGCGAGGATTTGCGCACGGTGACGCCGATCTGGCGCACCTCCTCCGGCAGCCGCGGCTCGGCCACGGCGACGCGGTTCTGCACCAGCACCTGGGCGATGTCGAGATCGGTGCCGAGGCCGAAGGTGACCTGGATCACCAACTGGCCGTCGCCGGTCGCCTGCGACTGCATGTACAGCATGTTCTCGACGCCGTTGATCTCCTGCTCGATCGGCGTCGCCACCGTGTTGGAGACCACCTCGGCCGAGGCGCCGGGATAGGAGGTGCGGATCTCGATGGTCGGCGGCGCGATCTCGGGATACTGCGCCACCGGCAGGGTGAAGTAGGCGGCCGCGCCGAGCAGCACGACCAGGATCGACAGCACCGTCGCGAAGATCGGGCGGTCGATGCAGAAATGGGAGAAGCGCATCTGCCCCGTCCTCAGTTCGCTTCGTATTCGGGCACCGGCTCGATGGTACCGGGCTGCGCCGTCACCTTGGCGCCCGGACGCGCCCGGACCAGCCCGTTGATGATGACCTTCTCCTGCCCGGTCAGGCCTTCGCGCACGATGCGCAGGCCGCCCGGCTGGGTCGGGCCGGGCCGGATGATCTTCGGCTCCACCGTGCCGTCGTCCTTGACCGTCATCACGATCCGGTTGGACTGGTCGGTCAGGATCGCGCTGTCCGGGATCAGGATGGCGTCGTATTCGTTCGATCCCGGCAGGCGCAGCCGGCCGAACTGGCCCGGGGTGATGAACAGGTCCTTGTTGTCCAGGATGGCGCGGGCGCGGATGGTGCCGGAGCCGGGGTCGAGCTGGTTGTCGACGAAGTTCATGGTGCCGGCATGCGGCCAGTCCTGCTCGTCCGGCAGGCGGGTCTGGATGATGGTGGCGTTGTCGCGGGTCGAAGGCAGCTTCCCGGCCACCACGGCGCGCTGATAGGCGAGGTAGTCGGACTCGCTCATGTCGAACTCGAAATAGATCGGGTCGAACGCCACGATCGTCGTCAGCAGGGTCGAGTTCGGGTCGCCGGTCACCAGGTTGCCGATGTCGACCCGCCGGTTGGAGACGCGGCCGGCCATGGGGGCCTTGACCTGGGTGAAGTCGAGGTTGAGCTGGGCGGATTGCAGCGCCGCCGTGGTCTGCGCCACCTGGGCCTCGGCCCCCCGGCGCTCCTGCACCGCCTGGTCGTAGGAGGAGCGCGAGACGTTGGACTGGGCGACCAGCGACTGGGCGCGGTCGAGCTGGACCTTGGCGAGGTCCAGCCGGGCCTGGGCGCTGGCCAGGTCGGCCTTGGCCGAATCCACCGTCGCCTGGTAGGGCCGGGGATCGATCACGAACAGCACGTCGCCCTGCTTGACCATGGCGCCGTCGGCGAAGTTGATCGATTGCAGGTAGCCGGAGACGCGGGCCCGCACCTCGACCGTCGCCGTCGCCTCGTAGCGGCCGGTGAACTCATCCCATTCGGTGATCTTCTTGACTAGCGGCGAGGCCGCCGTGACCGGCGGGGGCGGCGGCGCCGACTGGCCCTCCGTGCTGCTCGATTCGTTGCAGGCGGCCAGGAAGGCCACCGTTCCCAATGCGGCCAGGGTGCCGAACACCCTTCCTGGCCGCGTCCGCAGGCGCCCGGTCATCATGTCTCGCACTCCGAAGGAGGTCCCCGACCAAGAGGGTCATCCCTGCATGGGGGGTTGTCAATTGTCGGGGGGTTAGAGCTGTGAGTCGTTCGCCTTTTGCACTGCAAAAGTTCCGGGCGAAGTGACCGTGATCACATCGGGGCGAAAGCATGGCGGGATTGCGGCGCCGGCCCCGCGTGGAAGCCCGTTGTTGCGCCGCCGCGGCCGCTGGCCGACGATGCACCCCATCATGGCTCGCTCTCCCAGACCCGACGACACGCCCTCTCTCTTCGCCGACCAGGCGCCGCGGCCGCTGGCCGACCGGCTGCGGCCGCGCAGCATCGGCGAGGTGGTCGGCCAGGACCACCTCTTGAAGCCGGACGGGCCGATCGGCCGGATGGTGGCGGCGCACCGCATCGCCAGCATGATCCTGTGGGGGCCGCCCGGCTGCGGCAAGACCACCCTGGCCCGCCTGCTGGCGGAGCACACCGACCTGCATTTCGAGCCGCTGTCGGCGATCTTCTCCGGCGTCGCCGAGCTGCGGAAGGTGTTCGAGGCCGCCCGCGGCCGGCGTGCGGCGGGGCAGGGGACGCTCCTGTTCGTCGACGAGGTCCACCGCTTCAACCGCAGCCAGCAGGACGCCTTCCTGCCGGTGGTCGAGGACGGCACCATCACCCTGATCGGCGCCACCACCGAGAACCCGTCCTTCGAGCTGAACGCGGCGCTGCTGTCGCGCTGCCAGGTCTTCGTCCTCAACCGCCTGGATTTCGGCGCGCTGGAGGAGCTGCTGCAGCGGGCCGAGGCGACGGAAGGCCGGGCGCTGCCGCTGGCGCCGGAGGCGCGCGACGCGGTCAAGGCCATGGCCGACGGCGACGGCCGCTATCTCCTGAACCTGGCGGAGGAGCTGTTCGCGCTAAAGCCGGCGGCGCCGCTCGACGCCGCCGCGCTGGCCCAGGCGGTGCAGCGGCGGGCGCCGGTCTACGACAAGGCGCAGGAGAGCCACTACAACCTCATTTCGGCGCTGCACAAATCGCTGCGCGGCTCCGACGTCGATGCCGGGTTGTACTGGTTCGCGCGGATGCTGGCGGGCGGCGAGGACCCGCTCTATGTCGTGCGCCGGCTGGTGCGCTTCGCGGTCGAGGATATCGGCATGGCCGACCCGGCCGCGCTGACTCAGTCGCTGGCGGCCTGGGACGCCTATGAGCGGCTGGGCAGCCCGGAGGGCGAGCTGGCGATCGCCCAGGCGGTGATCTACCTGGCCACGGCGCCGAAGTCGAACGCCGCCTACACGGCGTTCAAGTCCAGCGCCCGCGCGGCGAAGGAGACGGGCAGCCTGATGCCGCCGATGCACATCCTGAACGCCCCGACCCGGCTGATGAAGGAGATCGGCTACGGCAAGGGCTACGCCTACGACCACGACACCGACGAGGGCTTCTCCGGCCAGAACTACTTCCCGCCCGACATGGACCGGCAGGAGTTCTACCGCCCGGTCGAGCGCGGCTTCGAGCGCGAGATCAGGAAGCGGCTGGACTACTGGGCCAAGCTGCGGGGGCAGAGGGGCGACGAATCGTAGGTTGGGTTCGCTGAGGCGAACCCAACACTGCCGCCTCTCGGACCGATGTTGGGTTCGCGGTGCGAACCCAACCTACGCATTCCGCATCACACCATCGTGACACCCGGCGGCGGCTCGGGCGCGCCGACGGTCTGGCAGAACCACAGCGAGTAGCCGTAGGGGTCCTTCACCGCGAAGGTCCGGTCGCCCCACCATTGCGTGGCCAGGGCCTCGGTCACCGCCACGCCGCGCGATCGCACCTCGTCGTGGAAGGCGTCGACATCCTTGACGTAGAAGTAGATGTCGAGCGGCCGGGCGCCGCCCTGGCCCCTGGCGATGCCGGCGCCGGGCGATTGCGGGCGGCCCATCATCACCATGATGCCGTCGCGCCGGACGATGCCGAAGTCGAACCTCCCGTCCTTGCCGACGATGCCCATCATGTGGCCGAAGCCGAGCTTCTCCAGATAGAAGTCGCGCAGCGTCTCCACCTCCTCGACCCAGAAGCTCGGGATCACCTGCGCCGGGGCCTCCGGATATGCCAGGTGGCTCAGATCCTCGCTCATGTCGTCCTCCCCAGTGGTTGATGGGGAGATTGTCCGCGGCCGCCGGCTCGCTTTCATCTACTTTCTGGAGTAGAAAGCGGTCATGCGATGGCAGGACCTGGCGCTGCTCGACGAAGCCGGCTTCTCGCTCTACGAGAAGCGGGCCCTGGTCGGCCTGGGGATTCTCGGCGTCTCGGACGCGGCCGGTCTGTGCCGCGAGGGTGACATCCCGACCTCGAAGATCTACCTGGCGATGGAGAAGCTGGCCCGGCTGGGGCTGTGCGAGATCCAGCACAGCCGGCCCAAGCTCTATGCCGCGCTGCCGCCGGACGCGGTGGTCGACCGGCTGGTCGAGCTGGCGCGCGAACGGGCGGAGAGCTTCGCCGCCCAGGCCGACCAGCTGCGCGCCACCTTGCGCGACCTGCCCGGGCGGCTGCGCGGCGGCCGCGGCGTGGTCGACCTGGCGCTGGGCACCGAAAGCCATGTGAAGCGCCATCTCGCCCGCCTCGCCGGCGCCCGCCGGCGGGTGCTGTCCTATCTCGAGGAGGGCGACCTGCTGGCCATCGACCGCCAGGCCGAGTCCGGCTTCGACGTGCTCAAGCGCCTCGCCCGCGCCGCCTCCGGGCGCGGGCTCGACCACCGCGCGATCTTCGGCTTCTCCGACCGCACCGCGCCGCGGCTGCTGGCCTTCCTGCGGCGCCATGGCGGCACGCTCGGCCACCTGTCGGGGCTGCGCTATTCGGGCGAGCTGGGCCATCCCTTCCATGTGCTGGACGACGAGACGGTGATCCTGTCGCTCGACCATCCCTTCGTGCCGGAGGGGCGCTTCGCCTCGCTGCTGGTGCACGACCGCGACCTGGCCGCCAGCCTGACCCAGGGCTTCGAGACGCTGTGGCAGAAGGCGCTGCAGGACCTGCGCGAGATCCGCTTCCTGCCCAGGCAGCCAGGCGGTGCGGCGCCCTGACCTATCGGTAAGGTCGGAGGAATGGTATAGAGCGTGCGAATTGGTCGCAAACCCGGTCCCGTCGCCCGGGTCCCGGTTGGAGGTATGGCCCAGATGCTGGCCACTGTGTTCGCGCCGAAGTTCCTGATCGTCTACGCCTATATCGCCTCGGCGCTGTGGGTGCATTTCCGCGGCCAGGTGCGGCATCGCTTCACCCGCCAGCTGACCGACCATTCGACCTTCTTCGCGCCGATCAACTGCTTCATGTACCTGTTCTCGCGGGTGCCGAGCACGCCCTATCACGACCCGCGCAGCTTCCCGGAGCTGCAGGCGCTGAAGGACAACTGGCACGTCCTGCGCGAGGAGGCGCTGCGGCTGCAGGAGGAGGGCGACATCAAGGGCTCGGACAAGCTCGACGATGTCGGCTTCAACTCGTTCTTCCGGCGCGGCTGGAAGCGCTACTACCTGAAGTGGTACGGCGACCCGCTGCCCTCCGCCGCGGCGCAGTGCCCGCGCTCGGTGGCGCTGGTGCAGACCATCCCGGGCCTGAAGGCGGCGATGTTCACCTCGCTGCCGCCGGGCGGCAAGCTGGTGGCGCATCGCGACCCCTATGCCGGCTCGCTGCGCTACCATCTCGGCCTGATCACGCCGAACGACGACCGCTGCCGCATCGTGGTCGACGGCAAGTCCTACAGCTGGCGCGACGGCGAGGACGTGGTCTTCGACGAGACCTTCATCCACTACGCCGAGAACTTCTCCGACGAGAACCGGGTGATCCTGTTCTGCGACGTCGAGCGGCCGATGCGGTTCCGCTGGGCGCTGGCGGTGAACCGCTTCTTCGCCAAATACCTGATCCAGGCCGGCGCCACCCGCAACGCCGATGGCGACAAGGTCTCGGGGCTGAACAAGGCGTTCGCCTACATCTATCCGATCCGGACCTATTTCAAGGGCGTGAAGAAGAAGAACCGGAGGCTGTACTACGCGATCAAATACGCCTTCTTCGGCGGGCTATTGGCGGCGTTCCTGGCTCTCGCGTAACTCTGCCACGCTTCCGCCAAGCCGCCGGGCGAAGGTCGCCGGCGTTGCCTTTGCACCGAGCGTGGTCCGCGTGACACCCCGTAGCGAACAGGCCATCCCTGCCATCTTCGACCGCTTCATCGCCGTCGACTGGTCCGGCGCCGTCGGCGCCTATGACGGCATCGCCGTTGCCGAGTGCCGGGCCGGCGCCGGCGGGCCGGTGCTGCTGCCCCCTGTCGGCCGGCGCTGGACCCGCACCGCCGTGGCCGGATGGCTCGAGGCCCGGCTCGACGGTGGCGATCGGATCCTGGCCGGGATCGACTGCGCCTTCTCGCTGCCCTTCGCCGTTGCCGCCGGCTATCTGCCGCCGGGCGGCGACGCCCGGGCGCTGTGGGCGCTGGTCGACCGGGTGGCGGGGGACGCGCCGGACTTCCATGGCGCCGGCTTCGCCCGCCACGCCGACTACGCCGCCGATTTCTGGCATCGCGGGCCGCGCCCGGCCGGCTGGGTCGAGCCGCACCGGGCCGCCGAGCTGGCCTGCCGCCGCGACCGGCTGGGCGCGCCGGACAGCCCGTTCAAACAGTTCGGGCCGAAGACGGTCGGGCCCGGCGCGCTGGCCGGGATGCGGGTGCTGCACCACCTGCGCAGCCGGCTCGACGGGCGGCTGGCGGTGTGGCCGTTCGAGGCGCCGGCCGCACAGCCGCTGGTCATGGTCGAGATCTTCCCGCGCCTGTTCTGGCGCCGCGCCGGCCGCACGGCCAGCGCCAAGGTGCGCGACCGCGCCGAACTCGACGCCGCGCTGGCGCGGCTCGGCAGCGGGCCGGCCGCGGCGCCCGATCCGCTGACCGACCACGCCACCGACGCGCTGGTGGCCGCAGCCGGGCTGCGGGCGCTGGCGGCGGACCCCGCCGTCTGGTCGCCGCCGGGCCTCGACCCTGCCACCGCGCGCACCGAGGGCTGGATCTTCGGGGTACGCGGATGAGGGCGCTGCGCTTGGCTCTGGCGACCGCCGCCGCCCTGGCCGCGGGGCTGCTCGGCCTCGCCGTACTCTATGTCGGCGTCGCCTTCGCGCTCGCCCTGGTGCCGCTCGGCGGCCGGACGCAGGCCGCTGCCGCGAGCGATCCGCCGGCCTATGTCTGCGCCACGCTGACCCACACCGACATCGTGCTGCCGGCGCGGGACGGGCTGGTCGACTGGACCGCGGTGTTCCCGGATGCGGTGCCGGTCGCCTTCGTGCCGAACCTGCATGTCGCCTTCGGCTGGGGCGACCTGACCTTCTACCGCGAGACCCCGAGCTGGGCCGATCTCCGCTTCCGCACCGCGATGGCGGCGCTGTTCGGCGGCGGCCCCACCGCCCTGCACGTCGCCTATGTGCTGGACCCGGCGGGCGTGCCGGGCTGCACCCGGCTGGCGCTGGACCGCGAGGGGCGGGCGGCGCTGATCGGCTTCATCCGCGGCACCGCGGCGCTGGGTCCGGACGGGCGCGGCGTGCCGGCGGCGCCGCCGGGAACCGGGACCTACGAGGCGTTCTACGCGGCGCACGGCACCTACCGCCCCTGGCGCACCTGCAATGTCTGGACCGCGGCGGCGCTGCGTGCGGCCGGGGTGCCGACCGCGCCGTGGGCGCCGTTCAGCTTCGGCGTGACGTGGCCGCTGGGGTGATCTACTTCCGCGGCCGGCGCTTGCGCGGCTCCGGCTTCTTCGGGATGAAGCCCTCGACGTCGCCATCCGCCGTCTTGTCGGCGTAGGAGACGGCGCGGCCCTGATAGGGACCCTGGGCGGTGGACACGAACTGGAGGGTGCTGCCGAGCTCGTAGAGCCGGGCGCAGCGGTCCTCGCCCTCGCGGAAGCTCAGGCACAGCTCGTCCCGGTCGTCCGGCACATGCCAGCGGCCGTGGAAGGTGGTGCGCCGGTCGCGGTACCACAGCTGCCCGTCGGGGGCGAAGTATTCGGTCCAGGCGTCGCCGGCCTTGTCGGTGTTGGTGTCGACCGAGAAGGTGCCGTAGACCGTCTTGTCGCTCAGCCGCTCGAGCAGGGTCATGCGCGGGATCGGCTTGGCGCCGTGGGCCAGCAGGTCCTCGGCGGTCGGGTCCGGCGGCAGCGGCCTCGGCGCGCAGCCTGCCAGCACTCCCAGCAGCACGATCCCCGCCACGATCCCCAGCCTCATCGCCTGTTCCCCCGGTTTATGAGCCGACTCGCTCCCGTTGAGGGATGATAATACTATGTTATGCACGGAGGGCGGGAAAAACTCGCGCCATCAGACTCCTTTCAGCGCGTTGACCGCCCCGGCCGCGACGACGCCGAGCCAGACCGCGATCAGGCACAATATCACCGACAGCACCACATTGGCGCCGGCCCGGGCCCATTCGCCGTCCTGCATCAGCGCCAGCGTCTGCAGGCTGAAGGAGGAGAAGGTGGTGTAGCCGCCGCACAGCCCGACCATGACGAAGATCCGCACGTCCGGACTGACCAGGAAGCGCCCGTCCGGCCCGGTCAGGCCGCCGAAGATGCCGATGACGAAGGAGCCGACGATATTGATGACCAGCGTGCCCCAGGGAAAGGTCTCGCCGACGCGCTCGGCGACGAAGCCGGAGCACCAGTACCGGGCCATGCCGCCGAGCGCGCTGCCGGCCGCGACCCACAGATAAGTCCCCACGCGACGATCCCCTCTCGTGCTACACAACCCGCATGAGCCGAACGCCCGCCCCGCCGTCGACCCGCAAAGATCATCCTGCGCCGAAGCTTCCGGCCGGCGCCACCCCGCGATCCGGCGACCCAGCGCCGCGCGCGGTGCAGACCGTCGCGGTGACGCAGGACGACGGCGACCTGCGGCTCGACCGCTGGTTCCGCCAGCGCTTCCCGGGCCTGACCCATGGCCGGCTGGAGAAGCTGCTGCGCACCGGCCAGATCCGGGTCGACGGCAAGCGCGCCAAGGCGGCGCAGCGGCTGGAGGCCGGCCAGACCGTCCGCATCCCGCCGCTCGACGAGGCCGCGGCCCAGGCGCCGGTGCCGCGCGCGCCGATGCCGCTGAAGGCCGAGAAGGCCGAAGGCCTGGCGGCGGAGCTGAAGCGCGCCATCCTGCTGATCGATGACGACGTGATCGTGCTGAACAAGCCGTCCGGCCTGGCGACGCAGGGCGGCGGCAAGGTCAAGGCGCATGTCGACGGGCTGCTCGACCATCTGCAGTTCGACGCGAAGGAACGGCCGCGGCTGATCCACCGCCTCGACCAGGAGACCTCGGGCGTGCTGCTGATCGGCCGCACCGCCAAGGCGACGCGGCGGCTCAGCGAGGCTTTCCGCGAGCGCGCCACCCGCAAGGAATACTGGGCGGTGACGGTGGGCGTGCCGCAGCCGCATCAGGGCCGCATCGACCTGGCCCTGGCGCGGTCGCCGAGCAATGTCGGCCGGGTGGTCGAGGACGGCGACGAGGAGGGGCAGCGCGCGGTCACCGACTACACCGTGGTCGAGGCCGCGGTCCGGCACGCCGCCTTCGTGGCGATGTGGCCGGTGACCGGCCGCACCCACCAGCTGCGCCTGCACATGGCGGCGCTGGGCACGCCGATCCTGGGCGACGGCAAGTACGGCGCCGGCAAGGCCGCGATCGCCGGGGCCGAGCTGCCGCGCCAGCTGCATCTGCACGCCCGCCGGCTGGTGCTGCCGCACCCGACGCGCGGCACCATCGACGTCACCGCGCCCCTGCCGCCGCACATGACGACGACCTTCCGCTATTTCGACTTCGACACCAAAGCGAAGCCGGAAGGGCCGGAAGACTGAGGAGCTGACGGGCCGTCCAGCCATGCCGATCTCGGCCGAGGCCGTCATCGCCCAAGCGATGGAGAACCCGGTGAACGCCGCGTTGATGCAGCGGTTGCCGCGGCTGGGCCAGCCGCAGTGCTTCCTGACCGCCGGCTGCCTGTTCCAGGCGGTGTGGAACCGGCGTTGCGGCCAGCCGCCGGAGAATTCGGTCAAGGATTACGACGTCTTCTATTTCGACGACCGCGACCTGTCCTGGGAGGCGGAGGATGCGGTGATCCGGGAGGCCGCCGCCCTGGTCGCGGATCTCGGCGCGCCGGTCGAGGTCAAGAACCAGGCCCGGGTCCATCTCTGGTACCAGAAGCGCTTCGGCGGCGCTTATCCGCAGCTGCGCTCGGCCACCGACGGCATCGACCGCTATCTCGTGCAATGCACCTGCATCGGCATCGAGGCGGCGACCGGCCGGCTGTACGCCCCGAACGGGCTGGAGGACATGGTCGAGGGCATCCTCCGGCCCAATCCGATGAACCCGTCGCCCGAGCTGTTCCGCGCCAAGGCGGAAGCGTATCAGGCCCGCTGGCCCTGGCTGACGATCGCCGAATAGACCGGAGCGGCCATCAGGCCTTGGGCGGTTCGGCCCGGGCGGTGCCGTATTGCAGCACCTGCACCTTCTCCAGCGTCACCAGGCCGCTCGACATCATGCCGTCGAGCACCGGCAGGAAGGCATCGATCTTCGGCTCCGCGTCCACGATCTCGATGATCAGCGGCAGGTCCTCCGACAACCGCAGGATCTTGGCGGTGTGCAGGCGGCTGGAATGGCCGAAGCCCATCGGGCCGCGCAGCACCGTGGCGCCGCCCAGCCCGGCCTCGCGCGCCTTCGCACGATCGACTCGTAGAGCGGACGGCCGCCATGGCGGTCGTTCTCGCCGATGAAGATGCGCAGCAGGATCGCGTTCCGCGGCAGCTGCATGACCCGGCCTCCGTCGCGACTGAGATGAGCATACGCCGATCTGTCGTAGGAGTCCGGGGCGCCCCGCTACTTCCCCCTGGCCAGCGCCAGGCCGAGGCCGGCGCCGACCAGCAGGCCGCCGGTGATCCTCTGCCGCAGCCGGCCGTGGCGGGCCAGCAGGGTCCGGGCGCGGCCGGCCAGCAGCGCCCAGCTGCCGTCGAGAACGACGGCGAGCAGCAGGAACACGGCTGACAGCAGCGCCACCTGCGGGCCGGCCGGCCGCGCCGGGTCGACGAACTGCGGGAAGAAGGCGCCGTAGAACAGCAGCGTCTTCGGGTTGGTCAGCGACACCAGCAGGGCGCGGCCGTAGATCGCGCCGGCGGCTTTCGGCTGTGCCGCGATCCGGGCCAGGTCGGCCGGCGGGCTGCGCCAATGGGCGATGCCGAGCCAGACCAGATAGGCGACGCCGATCCAGCGCAGCGTCTCGAACCAGCCGCCGGCGGTGCCCAGGACCTCCGCCATGCCGAGGGCGGTGAGGCCGAGCTGCAGCACCATGGCGGAGCTGGTGCCGAACACGGTCAGGAGGCCGGTGCGCGGCCCCCAGGCGATGCTGTTGGCGACGATCAGGGCCACGTTCGGCCCCGGGATCACCATGACCAGGGTGACGGTGGCGATGAAGGCGAGGAGGAGGTGCGGGTCGATCATCGGGCTCTCCGAAGTCAGGAGGGGCCGGCGAGGATCAAGAAAAACCCCGCCGGAGTGGCGGGGCGTCGTGCGTCGGGCCGTCAGCCGCCGGTCAGAAGGACCGCAGCTTCGTCCCGGGCGCGCAAGCGACAGCGACCGCCGGAATGCGGCGGCGTTGTTGCAGGCGATGGGAGGCGGCTCGAAGCATGACGGCAAAAATACGGGGCGGGTCCGACGAGGTCAATCCGGCGCGAAACCTGCCCCAGGGTCGAGTCAGGCCGATGCGCCGGCACGGACCGGGGAGGCAGGGATGCGGCGGATGGTGCGATGCATCCAGCACAGCGAGACGGCGATGAGGACAAACAGGAGCAGGAAGCAGCTCGACCACAGGCCGGTCACGTCCTTCAGGACGCCGAAGGCGACGGGCAGGACGAAGCCGCCGAGCCCGCCGACCATGCCGACCACCCCGCCGACGGCCCCGATGCTGTCGGGATAGTAGGCGGCGATGTGCTTGAAGACGGCGGCCTTGCCGAGGCTCATGACGAAGCCGAGCACGAAGACGGCGACGACGAAGACGACCGGGCCGATCGCGAAGGGCGGTGTCGCCGGCAGCGCGAGGATCGCCGTCGCCACGGCGGAGACCAGGAACACCAGATACATGACCGTCCTGGCGCCGATCCGGTCCGACAGCACGCCGCCATAGGCGCGGAAGACGCTGCCGGGGATCGAATAGGCGGTCGCGACCATGCCGGCCGTCTCGAGATCGAAGCCATAGGCCCCGACGAGATAGCGCGGCAGCCACAGCGACAGGGCGACGAAGCCGCCGAAGGCGAAGAAGTAGTACAGCGAGAAGCGCCAGACCCGCGGATTCTTCAACGGGGCGAATTCCTGCAGGAAGGGCTTCGGCGCATGGCCGTGGAGCTTGCGCCTGCGGTAATCCGGGTCGTCGCCGGTGGTGAACCAGAACACGACGGCCATGACGGCGAGGGCCAGGGCCCAGATCTCCGCCACCGCCTGCCAGCCCCAGGCCAGAAGGACGAAGGGCGCGAGGAACTTCGTCACCGCCGCGCCGACATTGCCGGCGCCGAAGATGCCGAGCGCCGTGCCCTGCTTTTCCGGCGGGAAGAAGGGCGAGACATAGGCGACGCCCACGGCGAAGGACCCGCCGGCGAGGCCGACGCCGAGGCCCGCGAGCAGCATCTCCGGATAGGTGCTGGCGCGGGACAGCAGGAACGTCGCCAGGGCGGCCGACAGCATCGTCGCAGTGTAGACCAGCCTGCCGCCGTACCGGCCGGTCCAGACGCCCAGCAGGATGCGGCTGAGCGATCCGGTCAGCACCGGCAGGCCGATGAGAAGGCCGAATTCGGCTTCGCTCAGGCCGAGCTCCTGCTTGATGCGGATGCCGATGATCGCGAACAGCGTCCAGACCGCGAAGCATAGGGTAAAGGCCACGGTCGAGATCCACAGCGCCCGCTGGGCGGTGGCGGTCGAGCTTGCAAGCGGTGGATTGACGTCGGCCATGGATGCTCCGGGACGCGATGCTGAATCGGCCTTCGTGGCCGGATCGCATCCCGCAGGAATCGTGCCAACCTGCCGGTCGAAGAGAAGGCATGGGAGTTCTCGGAACAAAGCCGCCCCGGACGGCGGCATTGTCCCGTCGGATCGCTCAAGAACCGGTCACAGGATCATCGATGCTGCCCAATTCCGGAGCAGTGCCGATTGTGGCCGGCCGTAGCCTTCAGCCGGCCTGGGGCGCCGAGGTCATCCAGCCGGCGACGGCGCCGGTCGGGTCGCGGACGATGGCGATGCGGCCGACGCCGGGCACGTCGAAGATGTCGCGCATCAGGGTGCCGCCGGCCAGCTGCGCCGCCGCGACGCGCTCATCGACGTCGTCGACCTCGATATAGGCGAACCAGTGCGGCGGCACCTGGTCCATGCCGGGCAGGTTCCGGATGTCGAAGATGCCGCCGACCATCCGGTCACCGATCTTGGCGATCAGGTAGTCGCCGCCGGTCGCCATCTTCATGGAGTCGAAGGTCCAGCCCAGGGTCTTGGCGTAGAAGTCGCGGGCGGCCTCGGGGTCGCGGGTGTTCAGCTCGTTCCAGACGAAGGTTCCATGTTCGGGCATCATTGCCTCCCATCTGACGGCAGTCGCCGTGTTTCAGGGAGGATATCACGCTTTCGGCGACGATCCCGCGACCGGCAGCCCGATCCGCGCCGGCCTGACGCGCATCCGCTGCGCCGTCACCGCGCGGCGCGGCGCATCGGGGTCAGGAGCGGCGAAGACGCCGTCTGGATCGTCCCCATGATCTCGAAGCCGTGCCGCCGGTACAGCCCGATATTGGCGGGGTTGGTCGATTCGAGATAGGCCGGGAGATGGTCCTGGTCGCATCGGCGCAATCCGGCCTGCAGCAGCGCCGCGCCATGACCCTTGCACTGGTGCAGCGGGTCGACGCCGATCAGGGGCAGGTACCAGTGCGGCTCGGTGGGGTGATACCGGGACATCTGCTCGACCATGGCGCCGAGTTCGGCCTGCCGTTCCCGCGGGATGGTCGTGTCGATCAGCGCTGCCAGAGCCGCTTCGTCGGAATGGGCGCCCGGCCGCAGCCACAGCGCCGCCCCGGCGTTATGGTCGACCTGCCAGGCCGTGCCGTCGGCGAAAGCCATGCCGCCGAGGCCACGGATGAAGCCCGGGAAGTGCAGCAGGTACTGCTGCGGGTCGGGGTAGGTCCAGCGGGCGATCGGGTCGGCGGCGAAGGCCAGCAGGATGGTGGCGACGGCCCGCTCGCTCTCGGGCGGCTCGACGATCGCCACGGTCGGCATCGCGGATGCGGACATCGGCGGCTCCCTTCCGAGACGTCGCAGTCAGCCGTGACGCCTCGGGATGATCATGACCCTCGATGTGCCTCGGCGCACGCCGTTTCGTCGGGACCGTCCTGGTCAGGGCTTCGGCGCCGATCCCGCAACCGCCGGCGCGCGGTCGGCCGCGGCGGGAACGGCGCGGGCCTGGCGGGCGGCGCGCATCTTCTGCAGATGCTGGTCGGCCAGCACGCCGATCAGGATCACCGTGCCCATCACCGCGAAGTTGAGCGAGGAGGGGATGCCGAGCAGGTTGACCAGGTTCTGCAGCACCTGCAGCAGCACGGTGCCGAGGATGATGCCGAGGATCGAGCCCTCGCCGCCGCGCAGCGAACAGCCGCCCAGCACCGCCGCGGCGATGGCGTAGAGCTCGTAGAAATTGCCGTGCGCCGAGGGCTGGATCGAGTTGGTGTAGAACGCCAGGAACACGGCGGCGAGGCCGGCCAGAAGCCCGCAGATGACGTAGGCGGAGGCGATCACCGTGCGGGTGCTGATGCCGGAATAGCGCGCCGCCTCCTCGTTCTTGCCGACGGCGAAGAGGTAGCGGCCGAACACCGAGCGGTGCAGCACCACCCACATCACCAGCGCCACCACCACCATGGCCAGGAAGCTGTTGGGGATGCCGAAGCTGCGGCCGGTGGCGAATGCCGCCAGCGTGTCGAAATCGCCGCCATAGCCGAAGCCGACGGTGGCGTCGTCGGTGTAGTAGCGGGCGGCGCCGCGGTAGATCAGCAGGGCGCAGAGGGTGACGACGAAGGGTTGGATGCCGATCCGGGCGACCAGGAAGCCGTGGATGGCGCCGAACACCCCGCCCATGGCGATGGCGGCGGCCAGGGCCAGCGGCCAGGACCAGCCCCAGTTCACCACCATGTCGACGAAGACGACGCCGATCAACGCGAACATCGACCCGACCGACAGCTCGATGCCGGCGGTGATGATCACCAGCCCCTGGCCGATCGAGAACAGCCCGTACAGGCCGACCAGATTGGCCATGTTCACCAGGTTCACCGTCGAGATGAAGCGCGGCTGCAGCAGCGCCACGACGCAGCCGATCACCAGGATCAGGATCGCCAGCCCCAGTTCCTTCCTCATCGTCCCTGACGTCCTCCCGGCATCTTTTTTTCCGCGTCGTAGGTCGGGTTCGCCCGGGCGAACCCAACATTGGTCCCGGCGGCGGGATGTTGGGTTCGCGTCCGCGAACCCAACCTACGGGTGAGGCCAAGCCGCATCGTCGTCATCACGCCGCCAACTGCCGGCCGACGGCCAGCTGCATCACGTTGGGCTCGCTGAACTCGTCCCGGCCCAGGATGCCGCTGATCCGGCCCTCATGCATCACCGCGATGCGGTCGCTGACGCCGATCACCTCCTCCATGTCGCTGGAGATCATCAGGATCGGCACGCCGCGGTCGGCCAGGTTGCGCATCAGCTGGTAGATCTCGGACTTCGCCCCGACATCGATGCCGCGCGTCGGCTCGTCGAAGATCAGGAAGCGCGGCTGCAGCGCCAGCCATTTCGCCAGCACGATCTTCTGCTGGTTGCCGCCGGACAGCTTCAGCGCGGTGGTGGTGACGGACGGGGTGCGGATGCGCAGCTTCTCGCGCTGGGCCTCGGCCTCCTTCGTCTCGCCGCGGCCGTCGATCAGCCAGCGCCGGGCGACGCGCTTGAGGCCGGGCAGGGTGACGTTCTCGGCGATGGTCATGTCCAGCACCAGGCCGCTGCGCTTGCGGTCCTCCGGCACCAGGAACAGGCCCTGGGCGATGGCCGCGCGCGGCGTGCCGATGGTCAGCGGCTTGCCGTCCAGCCGGACCTCGCCGGCCAGCATCCGGTCGATGCCGAACATGGCGCGCGCCAGCTCGGTGCGGCCGGAGCCGACCAGGCCGGCCAGGCCCAGGATCTCGCCGCGGCCGACCGACAGCGTCACCTCATGGTCCGGATAGGTCGCGGTGCGCACGCCGCGGATCTCGACCGCGTCCGGCTGCGCTGCGACGGCAGGAGGAATGTACAATGCCCGCAGGTCGCGCCCGACCATCATCCGCACCATGCGGTCGTGGTGGATCTCGTCGCGGTCCAGCGCCCCGACCACGCGGCCGTCGCGCAGGCAGACCACGCGGTCGGCGCGGGCCTCGATCTCGCCCAGGCGGTGGGTGATGAAGATGATGGCGACCCCGGCTGCCTTCAGCTCGCCGACCACCCGCAGCAGCGTCTGGGTCTCGGTCAGGGTCAGGCTCGAGGTCGGCTCGTCCATGATGATGATGCGGGCGTCGAGCGACAGCGCCTTGGCGATCTCCACCATCTGGCGCTGGGCGATCGACAGCTCGGCCAGCGGCGTGGCCGGCCCGAAATCGACGCTGAGCCGGTCGAGCAGCACCTGCGTGTCGGCGTGCAGCCGGGCGGTGTCGGCCAGCTTCAGCGGACCGAAGCGCCGCGGCTCGCGCCCGATGAAGACGTTGCCGGCGACGTCGAGATTGTCGAAGAGGTTCAGCTCCTGATGCACGAAGGCGATGCCGGCGGCGATCGCCTCCGGCACCGTCAGGGCCGCGTGCTGGGTGCCGCCGACGGTGACGGTGCCCGCGGTCGGGGCCTCGACCCCGCCCAGGATCTTCATCAGCGTCGACTTGCCGGCCCCGTTCTCGCCGATCAGCCCGACCACCTCGCCGCGGCGGACGGTCAGGCCGACATCCTTCAGCGCCCGCACGCCGGGATAGGTCTTGGAGATCCCCTCCATGGCGAGGACGACGTCGGTCATGCTCGGAAGTCCGCCTGCTCTGGTCGCGAAAACCCCCTCCCCCTGGCCCCCTCCCGCGAGGGGAGGGGGGACAAGGAAGGGGATCGTCGGAGCCGATCGCTCATGCTGCCGGCG
>NZ_JBHYMS010000056.1:40694-47795 GCF_042743185.1 Inquilinus sp. NPDC058860
GCCCTGCTAGCGTTAACACCCACCGCCGCGCGCCCTCCCCCGAGTGGAGGTGGGTAACGGAACGGGTTCGTACGAGCCGTACGCAGTCGCTGCCGGCGCTACTTGCCCAGCAGTTCCTTCATCTGCTTCTGGAAGTCGGCGACGTTGCTCTGGTCGATCAGCCGGGTCGGGATGATCTTCAGCTTGTCGGCCGGGATGAAGGACTTGTCGCCCTCGACATACTGGGCCAGCAGCTTCACCGTCTGGTAGCCGAACTCGTAGGGCTGCTGCACCACCGTGCCCTCGATCACGCCCTCCTGCACGCCGCGCAGGGTGACCGGGTCCTCGTCGAAGCCGACGACCTTGATCTGGCCCAGCTTCCCGGCCGCCTTCATCGCGTCGTAGATGATCGGCGTGTTGTAGGAGTAGAGGCCGACCAGCATCGCCAGGTCGTCGTATTTGGTCAGCGTGTCCTCGACATTGCGCTTGGCCTTGGCGAAGTCGATGTCGTCGGTGCGGACGTCGACGATCTCGATCTTGGTGCCGGCGATCGCCTTCTTGATGCCCTCGACCCGCTCACGGGCGTTGGCGTTGCCCAGCGTGCCGACGAACAGCATGATCTTGCCGCCGTCCGGCAGCGACTTCTTGATCAGCTCGCCCGCCTGCACGCCGGCGGCGACGTTGTCGGTGCCGATATACAGCAGCCGGTTGCTCTTCGGCGCGTCGCTGTCGAAGGTGAACAGCGGCACCTGGCCGGCGGCGGAGTTCAGGAGGGCGGTCGAGTTGTCCGGGTCGACCGGGCTGATGCCCATGCCGGCAACGCCGCGGGCCAGCATGTCCTCGACGATGCGGCGCTGCTCGGCGGCGCTGGATTCGCCGGGGATCTTGAACTCGACGCTGTAGCCCTTGAGCTCGGACACCGCCTTGTCGGTGCCCTTGTGGGCGATGGTCCAGAAATCGGACGAGCCGTTGACGACGAAGGCGATGGTCTTGTCGGCGGCGCCGGCCGGGCCGATGGCGAGGACCGACGCGACGGCGGCCGCGAGGCCCGCCAGGATCAGGCGCTTCATTGGGTTCCTCCCGTTTTCCGAGTCCCGCTCTGCGGCGGGGTCGGACAACATTGCTATTATAATCAGACAATTTGGATCACAACGACCCGAACCGGTCAAGCCGGTGCGCAACAAGCGGCCGGATGCGGCCGGCGCTCAGGCGGATCGTGCCCGCCGGGCCGGCTTCGGCTGGGGCTGGAGCGCCAGGTCGTCGAGGATCGGGCAGTCGGGCCGGTCGTCGCCGTGGCAGCAGGCGGAGAGATGGCGCAGCGTGGCGATCATCTGCTTCAGCCCTTCGACCTTATGCTCCAGCTCGGCGACATGGCCGAGCGCGATCCGCTTGACGTCGGCGCTCGACCGGTCGCGGTCCTGCCACAGGGCCAGGAGGCCGGCGATCTGCTCGACCGAGAAGCCCAGGTCGCGGGCGCGGCGGATGAAACGCAGCGTGTGCACGTCGTCGTCGGTGTAGACGCGGTAGCCGGCCTCGGTGCGGACCGCCTGCCGGGTCAGACCGACGGTTTCGTAGTAGCGGATCATCTTGGCGGAGACGCCCGAGGCGGCGGCGGCCTGGCCGATGTTCATGGTCTGGCCTCCTCGGAGATGAGCCGCGCCGCCGGCGCCGGCCCGTCGTCCCGGTCCGCCAGCGGCGGCGGGAAGCGGCGCAGGCGCAGCGCGTTGGCGAGGACGAACACGCTCGACAGCGCCATGGCGCCGGCGGCCAGGATCGGCGACAGCAGCCAGCCCTGGGCCGGGTACAGGGCGCCGGCGGCGACGGGGATCAGCGCGGCGTTGTAGGCGAAGGCCCAGAACAGGTTCTGCTTGATGTTGCGGATCGTCGCCTGCGACAGGGCGATGGCGGTGGCCACGCCGCGCAGGTCGCCCGACATCAGCACCAGGTCGGCGCTCTCGATGGCGATGTCCGTGCCGGTGCCGATGGCGATGCCGACATCGGCGGCGGCCAGGGCCGGCGCGTCGTTGATGCCGTCGCCGACGAAGGCGACCCGCCGGCCGCCGGCGCCCAGCCGCTTCACCGCCTCGACCTTGCCTTCCGGCAGCACCTCGGCCGCCACCTCGTCGATGCCGAGGCGCCGGGCGATCGCCTCCGCCGTGCCGCGGTTGTCGCCGGTGACCATCGCCACCTTCAGGCCGAGCGCGTGCAGCGCCCGGACCGCCTCCGGCGTCGACGGCTTGACCGGGTCCGACACCGCGATGATCGCGGTCAGGCGCCCGTCGACCACGGCGTAGAGCGGCGACTTGCCGTCCTCGCCGAGGCGGCCGTCCGTTGCGGCGAAGGCCGACGGGTCCAGGCCCAGCGAGCGCATGTAGCGGTCGGCGCCGACCGCGACGCGGCGGCCTTCGACCGTCGCCGCCACGCCGTGGCCGGGCACCGCCTCGAAGGCCTCGGCCGCGGGCAGGGCCAGGCCCCGGGCGCCGGCGGCGGCAGCGATCGCCTCGGCGATCGGGTGCTCGGACCGGGCCTCGACCGCGGCCACCAGGCGCAGCGCCTCGTCGCGGTCGAAGCCGTCGAGCGTGTCGAAATCGGTCAGCTCGGGCCGGCCCCGGGTCAGCGTGCCGGTCTTGTCGAGCGCGATCACCCGGGTGTCGCGCAGGGCCTGCAGCGCGTCGCCCTTGCGGAACAGCACCCCCAGCTCGGCGGCGCGGCCGGTGCCGACCATGATCGAGGTCGGCGTCGCCAGCCCCATGGCGCAGGGGCAGGCGATGATCAGCACCGCGACGGCGTTGACCAGGGCGAAGGCCGGGTCCGGCCCGAAGGCCAGCCAGACCAGGAAGGTCGCGGCCGCCACCGCCATCACCGCGGGCACGAACCAGGCCGTGACCTTGTCGACCAGCGCCTGGATCGGCAGCTTGGCGCCCTGCGCCTGCTCGACCATGCGGATGATCTGGGCCAGCACCGTCTCGCCGCCCACGCGCGTGGCGCGGAAGGAGAAGCTGCCGGTCTTGTTGATGGTGCCGCCGACCACCTCGGCGCCGACGCCCTTGGCCACCGGCACCGGTTCGCCGGTGATCATCGCCTCGTCGACGAAGGACGAGCCCTCGAGCACCTCGCCGTCGACCGGCACCCTCTCGCCCGGCCGCACCAGCACGGTGTCGCCGGCCCGCACCTCCTCCAGCGCCAGGTCCAGGGTCCGGCCGTCGCGCACCACCCGCGCGGTCTTGGGCTGCAGCCCGACCAGCCGGCGGATCGCCTCCGAGGTGCGGCCCTTGGCGCGGGCCTCTAGATACCGGCCCAGCAGGATCAGCGTGGTGATCACGGCCGCGGCCTCGTAATAGACATTGCCCGTGCCGGCCGGCAGCGCGCCGGGCAGGAAGGTGGCGACCACCGAATAGCCCCAGGCCGCCGCGGTGCCCAGCGCGACCAGAGAGTTCATGTCCGGCGCGGCGCGCAGCAGCGCCGGCACGCCCTTGCGGAAGAAGCGCAGCCCCGGGCCGAACATCACCGCACTGGCCAGCACGAATTGCAGGATCCAGCTCTGGCGCATGCCGATCGTCGCCATCACCAGGTCGTGGATGGCGGGGATCAGATGCGTGCCCATCTCCAGCACGAAGACCGGCAGGGTCAGGATGGCGGCAAAGGCCAGGCTGCGCCCCAGCGCCGCCGTCTCCACGGCACGGGCGTCGCACTCGCGGTCGCCGGCATCCTCCGCGCCGATGCGCCGGGCCTCGTATCCCGCGTCGCGGACGGCCTGCTCCAACGCCGCGGGCCGCACCGCGCCGCGGGCGAAGCGGACCGTGGCGCGCTCGGTGGCCAGGTTGACGGCAGCCCCGATCACGCCGGGCACGGCCTTCAGCTTCTTCTCGACGCGCGCGACGCAGGAGGCGCAGGTCATGCCCCGGATGGCCAGCTCGGCCGTGTCCTGCGGCACGGCATAGCCCGCGCTCTCGATCGCCTTCACCACCGCCGGGATGTCCGGCGCGGCCGAGAACGACACGTCGACCCGTTCGGTGGCCAGGTTGACATTGGCGGCGGCGACGCCTGGCGTCTTCGCGATCGACTGCTCGACCCGGCGCACGCAGGAGGCGCAGGTCATGCCTTCGATGGCGAGCTGGACCACATTCCTGGCGCCTGAATTCGATGACTGCACGGTTCCGATTCCCATCTCGCAACAGCGGATGTGGGGTGAGATGGACCTTCCCACAATGGGAAGGTCAAGGGATGATTCGACGGGATCGATCGGGCGGCAAAAACCCACTTGACCTTCCCATGGTGGGAAGCCTGACAGTGCCCTGGTCCATGCGAAACAGGAGTCGAACCATCATGGGTGCAACGCTGTCCTTCCGGGTCGAGGACATGACCTGCGGCCATTGCGCCGGCACGATCAAGGGCGCGATCGAAGGCAGCATCCCCGGCGCCCGGGTCGAGGCCGATCCGGTGCGCAAGCTGGTCTCCGTCACCGGAACCGACGACCGGGCTCAGGTCGCCGGGCTCATCGCCGAGGCCGGCTACACCCCCGAAGCGGCCTGAGCCGGGGGGCGCCAGCCCGGGCTCAGCCGTTGACCAGGAAGCGCAGCGGGTCGGGCGCGACCTGGCACGCGTCGACCGGCTGGCGGTCCGGCGCGTCCAGGAACTTGCCCGCCAGGGTCTCGGCGCAGGGGTCGCTGCCGATCAGGCCATGGCCCTGGTCCTGGCGCTCGACCAGGAAGCCGTTCGGCAGATGCGACGCGGTGGCGCGGGCCCAGGCCGGCGGCGTCACCGGGTCGAGCCCGCCGGACAGGATCAGGGTCGGGATATTGCTGTCGACCGGCTGCGAGGCGAGGTCGTCCGCCGCGCCGGCCGGCCAGGCCGGGCAGGTCGATCCCGGCGCGTCGCGCAGGTCGCCGGCATCCGGCGCCAGGCATTCGGCCAGGTCGTAGGCGCCGTTGGCGATGGTCGGGTCCAGCAGACCCGTCAGCCACTGCTCCGCCGCCTCCTCATAGGCTTCGTCGCGGTCGGCATCGATGCCGGCGATCAGCGCCGGCAGGGTGGCGGCGTCGTCGCGGGAATAGAGGTCGTTGAACACCACCTCGGCCAGCAGGCCGCCGGTGAACATCAGCTCGGCCTCGCCGCCGCCGTCCGGCCGTGCCACGGTGACGGTCGGCGGCTCGTCGTCCAGCCGCTCCAGCAGGGTGCGGTAGCGTCCGGCCAGGTCGGGATAGGCGGCGTTGCAGGCGGCATCGGCGGCGCAGGCGGCGAAGACGCGTTGCAGCGACCGGTCGCCGTCCGGATCGTCCTCCTCCGACGCGGTGAACAGGCTCTTGCCCGGCGGGTAGACGCCGTCGAGGATCATCGCGGCGATGCCGTCGGGATAGCGCCGCACCGTCTCCAGCGCCAGTCGGGTGCCGTAGGACGACCCGAACAGCACCCATCGGTCGATGCCGAGGGCGAGGCGCAGATCGGCCACGTCGCGGGCGCTGTCGGGCGTGGTGTAGCGGGTCAGGTCACGGCCCTCGGCCTCCCAGCGGCTGCGGCAGGCGCGGGCCGCGTCGACCGACGCCGCGGCGTTGCCGCCGTCGCCCTCCGGGCCGTTGGCGCGGATCTGGGCGTCGATCATCTCCGGGCAGGTCAGGTTCGGTTCCGACCTGCCCATGCCGCGCTGGTCGTACAGCACCAGCTTGCGCGTCTGCAGCCAGTCGTTGCGGGCGATCAGGTCCCACCAGCGGGCGATGCCGTCGGGGTCCAGCCCCGCCGCCCCGCCCGGCCCGCCTTCGAGATACAGGATCGGCGGCGCGTCGCCGAGCTTGTCGGGGGTGGACAGGATGGCGACGGCGAGCGCCACGGTCGCGCCGTCGGGCTTGTCACGGTCCTCCGGCACGGTGACGGTGCCGCAGGTCGCGGCCCGTCCGTCCGGCACCGTGAAGCCGCAGGCCCCGGCGTGGAATTCGGGCGCGGCCAGGGCCGGGGCGGCCCCGGCCAGGGTCAGGGCGGCGATCAGGATCAGGCGGCGGATCATCATCGGCATTCGCGGGACAAAGCCGACCAAACCTAAGCAAACGGGCGAGGCGGCGCCATGCGGCAAGAGCGTCCGCTACTCCGCGGCCAGCAGCGCCGTGCTTTGCGGGACGGACTCGGCGACCAGCTGCACCACCTGCAGGCCCCGGCCCAGCTCGTCGCGCAGGGCGGCGGCCTCGGCCGGCGTCCGCACCGTGGGCCGGCGCGGCGTGTCGCGGCGGGCATGGTCCAGCACCGCCGGGTCGACACCGTCCCCGACCAGCAGCAGGTCGGCCCGGCGCAGCGCCGCCACCTGGCGCAGCGTCAGGTCCTGCTCGCCGCCCCGCCCGATGGTGATGCGGGTCAGCGAGCCGGCGGATGGACGGGCTGCGGCCACCTGGTCCAGCAGGTCGAGCGCCGCCGCCCGGTCGGCGGCTCCGTCGCGGTACAGCCGGCGCCAGAAGGCCAGGCGGCGGGCCGGGTCGGCGATGCGGCGGCGGATCTCGTCGCGCAGCGTGCCGGACAGGGCGGCGAGGCGGCCGAGGCCGGGCGGGATCAGCGTCTCCAGCTCCTGCCGGATCAGCCCGGCGACGGCTGGCGCGGCACCGCCGGTCGAGATCGCGACCACGATGGGCGAGCGGTCCAGGATCGCCGGCAGGATGAAGTCGCACAGCGCCGGCCGGTCGACGACGTTCAGCGGCA
Source organism: Inquilinus sp. NPDC058860 (assembly GCF_042743185.1). Taxonomy (NCBI): domain Bacteria; kingdom Pseudomonadati; phylum Pseudomonadota; class Alphaproteobacteria; order Rhodospirillales; family Rhodospirillaceae; genus Inquilinus; species Inquilinus sp. NPDC058860. The sequence continues at coordinate 47,352 of NZ_JBHYMS010000056.1, forward strand.
CGCCGGCCGCCCGCGCCAGGGCGGCGCTGTGGGCGTTCGTGTCGGGGTCGCCTGAAGCGTCGATGGCGAGGCATGCCCCGGCCAGATGATCGGCCGTCAGCGGCCCTGCCAGGATCTCGGCGCCGGTCGCGTCCGCCGTCTCGGCGAAGCCGGAATCGGCGCCGACCAGCCGGATCGCGGCCCCGGCGCGGCGCAGCAACTCGAATTTCGGCGCGGCTGCATCGCCGCCCCCGACCAGCACGCAAACCCGGCCGCGCACGGTCAGGAAGACAGGCAGGTGGGGCAGGGGAGTTTGGTCCTGGAGAACCGGAGGGGCCACCGCCTTCCCGGATTTCTCCTTCCTTTTGAGTCCCCCCTCCCCTTGCGGGAGGGGGGTAGGGGGAGGGGGTTCGGCCCGACAGACCCGGCCATTCTCGTCGGGGTGCCGAGCCTTGCTGGAGTGGG